>DATCYE010000126.1:0-11287 GCA_036570485.1 Pusillimonas sp.
CTGTTGATAGCGATACAGCTCCAGCGCGCCGGCCAGGTAGACAATGACAATAAGCGTCGTCACGGCCAGTGCCAGAGGGTTAGACGCTATGAAGCCCGCACCGACCCAACACGCTGCGGCAAGGCCGACGGCAAATACGGCAAAATGAAAAAATCGATTCATAAGGTCCTGGGTTGGCAATCTTGAAGGGCTGCCAACAGCCCTTCAAGTGCCTGTAAACGAATATCCAATTCTGCGAGCAATACGCTCTGCATGTCTTTTTCAAATATATCCAGCCAGGCATTGGGCACCTGCGCAGCGGACTGCTGCGGCACATGGTCGCCATCGGCCGGTGCTATCTGTGCTGCCTGTTGCAAACGCTGGAAGTGCCCTTCCAATAAAGCCGGCACACCAGCCAGAAGTGCATCCTCGCGCGGGCTCAATGCCTGTTCCATGGCGGCATCCACGCCCACAAGCCTGATCATTTTTGCATCCCTGCATGCCAGTGCCGTTCGCAAACGGCTACGCAGTCCGGTGATACTGGTCGCCATCCTTTCCTGCAACAAGGAATAGCGTCGCCGATAGGTCGCGAACTCGACAGGCGCCGGAATCCGTACATCGCGTTGAACAGCCACAGCTCTTTGACCACGGTGCCTGGCAGAAACAGGCCGGTTTACCCCGATGATGGCCTCTTGCAACGCAGCCCGTTCACGCGCGCACTCGGCCTCTACGGCCTTGTCGGCCGACCCCGTCTCCGACGGAACCGCGAGCGCAGGGCCATTGAGCACCCCGGCTAGTGCGATGGCATCGGTCCAGCCCAGCCACAAACCCAGACGGTCTGCAATCGACTGCCCAGACTCAAGGACATCGGTATTACTCAGGCGCGCAAGCAGGCGGATAAGCGCCGGCCCGCTGAAATTTGTACGACGCGGCAGTTCTTGCACCATACTACCCCGAGCAAAAACCTAAGAGTTTACACTTTGGCGGGCGAGTCCAAGAACTCGATCAGCTTCCGGAACGCCAGGCCGAACAAGGACTCATAGCTGCTGCGCTCTACATAGCCGATATGCGGCGTGGCGATGCAGTTGGGCAGCGCTATCAGTTCGGACGCTTGCAGAACTGGTTCGTTTTCATGCACGTCGACCGCTGCCCGACCGGGGCGACCGGCTTTAAGGGCCGCCACCAAAGCGCCTGGCTCGATCAAGCCGGGCCTTGCCGTATTCACCAGCAACGATGTGGGCTTCATCAAGCCAAGATCGTGCCGTGTAACAGAGTGGCGCGACTCGGCGTTCATGCGCATTTGCAGCGCAAGGATGTCGCTCTGCTCGAATAAGGCATCGCGGCTTTCGGCCAGGCGCGCGCCCGTGGCCTGGGCCGCCGCACGCGTATTTTCACGCCCCCAAACCAGGACATTCATGCCAAAAGCCTGAGCGTAGCGGCCCAACAGTTGGCCAATTCGGCCATAGCCAAGAATACCCAGAGTTTGGCCATTCAACGCACGTCCAATCTGGCCGACCGGATTGCCCTGATGCCATGTACCCTGCTTCAGGCTGCTCATGTACTGATACACGTTGCGGCTGGCGTCAAGAATCAAAGCCCAGGTGATTTCAGCGGCGGAAGAACCATCGCTGCTTCCGCCTTCAATAATGGCAATGCCGCGCTGCGCGCAGGCCTGCTGGTCGATGTGCGAGGTAGCCACATGACCGGCTGTGCCGGTTTGTACCAATGCTTTCAACGATGGCAGCCGGTCTAGCAACTGCGCGCTTATTCGCGAACGCTCGCGTATCAGCACCAGGTACTGGACATCGTGCATGCTGCTGATAGCCGCGTCGTCCAGTGGCTGCTGGGTAATGACCCGAATATCGGCGTCGGGCAGCGCCGCCTTCAACATCTTGTATGCATCCAACGACGGAACAAAGCCCTCGTAATCGTCGACGATGGCAATAATGGGGTGCGAAGATTTCATGATTAGTTAGCCGAGATGCCGGTGAGCAAATGATAGTCGGCATTGTAATCACCTTCAGGTGAAACTAAGTTGCATCTTCCGTCCAGGCAGTTGAGAAACGGCTCTAATGTCAAGCCTTAGTTCTGGGGTACGTCCAAGCAGATCATTGCCACAACCCAGCCATCAATCCGCAGGTGTCACGTGCAAAGCGTAGCTTGAGCTGTCCATGCTCACGCGCTTAAGCTGCACCGGACTGTATTCTTCATGCGACCGAAGTATTTGGCGAATTGTCCCCTCAGCCTCCGATGCAATACGCGCCCCTAGAATCACTCCCTTGAGCGCCTGTCGAGGAAAAGAAAAAATATGAATAAGATAAGGATTGCCTGGCATAACGGTTTGCGCATCGGCAAATGCACGAAAGATGCGCCACTCCCGTTCATACGACCAATTGCTGCCTTTAATGAGCATCAACTTCGTCGCATCCATATCCGAAAAATCGCCGCTAGGCCGTGCATCTTGATAAATGACACGACGTAAGTGCCGTAACTCGTCGCCGGGAGATCGCTGCTCATGGAAATATTCGTGACCGGCATCGAACTCTAGTGCGAAGCCCGTAAGACTCATGCCATAGTGTGCCCACATCAACTGATTATCTGGTACCTCGGACAAGCAGAGAGCGCCCAGTAATTCATTCATCTTTTTATCAAAAAAGTCAGTTAAGTTCGGAGTAAAAGAATGGATCAGCTCCACCATCTTCGACTTCTGCGGCTCGACCATTATTGTGAACATCGTCTTGAACTGTTCAAAAGATAGTCGTGAACAAACCTGGATCGGCAACTGCTCGTATCCTTGACGAACCTCGTCGAGAGCGACTTGGTCAAATACTTCCAGAATGTGCTTGACCGAGCTGATCCTTGGGATATGCGGCCGCCCTTCAAACGGATCATTAAAAGCTCCAAAGGGGCTATAACGCAAAACTGCTTTATCAAGCACATCTATCCGCTCAGGGGCCAGATATTTATAAAGATATTGTGGGCAAATATCTGATGTCATTTGATACCGGTCCTATTCAAGAGCAATGATACGTGGACATATTGGCCCATTCCAATTAAAATCGGTCTAAATTCAGTCCTTTTTTAGGTGCGGCAATGGAAAACATTCACAGTCTGCTGTCAGTGAGCATCTCTGAATTCAAACAGAACCCGGGCAAAGTGGTCGAGGCCGCGCACGGGCAACCGGTGGCGGTGCTGAACCACAACCGCCCGATTTTTTACACAGTCTCCCCTGATCTCATGGCCCACATGGCCGAATTGTACGACGAGCGCCAATTGGAGTCGCTTATCGGTACCCGCTTGAAATCACTCGATCAGGCCGTTGAGGTTAGTCTCGACGAGCTGTAATGGCCTATAAGCTTTTTTTCCTGCCCGACGCACGTTCTGAATGGGACGGCTTGGACGGGTCGGTCAAGAAGTTATTCAAAACCACTCTTAAAAAGCGCCTGGAAACACCTAGGCTTCCCGGTGCACAGTTGCATGCGCCGCTGCTCGACTGCTACAAAATCAAGCTGCGGGGCGTAGGCTACCGATTGGTTTATCTCGTGCGCGATGAGGGCGAGGTGCCCAATATTGTTGTGCTGACCGTGGGCCGACGTGACGGGGGTATTTACGAAGCCGCCGCTGCGGCCTTTGAAGCGGGTCGCAATCACAATTAGCCGATATCTGATTTTTGGCCCGTTGCGATGCGATGCAATTATCGATTGTGGCGAATGCCACACAACAACCAATCCTACAAAACGTCGCTGCCCGACAATGCCGGTGTATCGGCGATGCGTTGCGTGATGGCTTGGCACGCTTTCAGCAGCGGGGCCACATAGGCTGATTTGGGGTCTGGCTTTTGGCGAAAGCGCAGGGTGCTGACGCTGATGGCCGCCACCGGCACTCCGTTACGGCCGATAATCGGCGCGCCGAAACAGTAGATGCCGGCCTCATTTTCTTCGTCGTCAACGGCCCAGCCGCGCTTGTAAGCCTGATCAAGCTGTTGCCGTAGCGCCGCCGCATTGCGCAGCGTTTTGGGCGTGTAACATTCGAACGGCTGCGGCAGCATATCAAGCACGGCCTGCCGCGAGGCCTCGTCCAGCATGGACAGGTAAGCCTTGCCCACTGCGGTCGAATACATAGATACGTTGGTACCGATGCGCGAGTTCATTTGCACGGCGCTGGGGCTTTCCAGCTTTTCGATGTAAACCATATGCTGGCCATTGGGTACGGCCAGATGCACGGTTTCTCCGGTAAGGTCGCGCAACCGCTTCAGGTCTTCAACGGCAGCCAGCCGCAACTCGGAACGCCCCCAACTGCGGCTGGCAAGCTGAATCAGGCGCGGCCCCAGGGTCAGCCTTCCGCTTTGGGTGTGCTCCGCCAGCAGGCGCTCGGCAATCAGCGCGGCCACCGTACGATAGACGGTTGGACGCGGATAACCGCTAAGCTTGCTAAGCTCGGCCACCGTCATGGCCTCAGGTGTATCGGCCACCAGTTGCAGCAAGTGCATGAACTTCGAGAACGCGGCGGTTCCCGCCACTGTTGTAGCGGGCGGACTGGCGACGGGAGACGGCTTGTTAGGCATGACGTAGGTGCTACTAGCGCGGATCAGGCAATCAGATAGCCGCCATCGACTGGCAAGATAACGCCGGTCATGAAGGCCGACGCCGGCGTACACAAAAATGCCACCCCCTCGGCCACATCTTCCGGTTTGCCCCAGCGCCCCAGTGGAGTGCGCGCCAGAATGGGGCCTGATCGAACAGGGTCCTCTTGCAAGGCACGAGTCAGCGGCGTGGCGATCCAGCCCGGCGCGACCGCATTGACGCGGATACCGTCCTCGGCATAAGCCAGCGCCAGCGATTTGGTCAATTGCGCCACCCCGCCCTTGCTTGCCGCATAGGCGGGCACCAGCGAGCCGCCAAAGAAGCTCAGCATCGAAGCGGTATTCACAATGCAGCCTCGGCGCCGCGCCAGGCGTTCGCGCGCGGCGCTGCATATGCGCATCGTGCCGGTCAGATTGACTGCCAGCACCTGTTCGAATACGGCAGGATCATGCTCTGCGCCACGCCGGATAATGCCGGCGCAGTTGACCACAATATCCAGCTCGTCCAGCCCTTTGAACAGTTGCTCGACATCGTCCGCCACGCTGACATCGCCGATGCGCACCTCGATGCCCGACTGCAACTCGTTCGTCTCGGAGTTCAAGCCTACCGCAATGGTGCGCGCCCCCAAAGAGGCCAGCCGATTGGCGACGGCGGCTCCGATGCCTTGCGTGGCACCCGTCACCAATGCCGTTTTTCCAGCGAATAGATCTGTTTTATAGGTCATGTCTACTCGTTTAGAAAGTGCCGGGGTAAGCGCCGCCGTCGGCCAGCACATTCTGGCCGGTGATGTAGCCCGCATGGATGCTGCATAGGAATGCACAAATAGCGCCGAACTCGTCGGCATTGCCGAAGCGCCGGGCCGGAATGGATGCCTGACGCGCAGCCCGCAGGGTGTCCAGACTTTGTCCCGTCTTGGCCGCTGCTGCCTGCAGTGTAGAGGCCAGCCGGTCGGTGGCGTAGGCGCCAGGCAACAGGTTATTGATCGTAACGCCATGAGCCGCAATACTGCCGCGCGCCACCCCGGCCACGAAACCGGTCAGTCCGCTACGGGCACCATTGGACAGGCCCAGTATATCGATTGGCGCCTTTACCGCGCTGGAGGTAATGTTGATAATGCGGCCGAAACCGCGCTTTGCCATGCCGTCCACCGTAGCCCTGATCAGTTCGATGGGGGTCAGCATATTGGCCTCGACCGCGCTCAGCCATTGCTCTCGTTCCCACTCGCGAAAATCGCCGGGCGGCGGACCGCCCGCATTGGTGACCACGATGTCGTAGTCGCGATGTTCCGCGAAGGCGGCTTCGCGCCCCTGCTTTGTTGTGATATCGGCTGCCACCGCTTTGACGAAACTGTCGCTGCGCGAGCGTGCCTGCATCAGTTGCTCTTGTGCGGTGGCCAAGGCCTCGGCTCCGCGTGCAATGATTACAACATTAACCCCTTCGCGCACCAGGGCCAGCGCGCAGCCGTAACCCAAACCTTTGCTTGCGCCTCCGACCAAGGCTGTCTTGCCGGTAATGCCTAAATCCATGTCCTGCTCCTTATTGCTTTTGGCCCGACGGACGGGCACATATCAAACTTGTTTATGGCTGTCTTGACCAGTGTGTCTTACCGAATGAATTGCCGCACATAGTCTTCACCCAAACCCACTTCGGTGAAATGCTTGCGGCACATATCAATCTTGGTGAAAACGTCTTCGTAGCCTATGCCTTTGCCCCAGGGGTCGGTGTAATACATCACCCCGTTGACCTGAAAGTAGGTAATCATTTCTTCGACGTCGGGCGGCACATACAAGGTGTGCGTCTCGCCGGGCGGCTCGAACACGTAGCTGCCCTCCGTCGCTTCCCAGTCGTGCTCCAGATAGCGCCAGCGGCCCTTAAGCACAAAACCATGCACGGCTTGCGGATGACGATGACGGCTAAGCACACCCGATTTGCGCACCCGCAGTAAGTTCATCCAATAGCCCTGGCTGGCGTTCAAGCACAATGGACGGAACCAGACATTCTCTGCCTGGGGTACCCACAGGCGCTCATCGCTCGGAATGGCATTGGGAATAACGATTTCAGGCAGCGCATCAGGCGGATTGGCGTATTGATACGGTGTCATTGGATCTGCATCAGACTTGTCGACCGGCATATTTGTCCTTTTGTCCACAATATAGACTGTTTGATTACATTATAGACAAAGTATAGCGCTAATTTTCCGACGGACGGCGTCAGCTTGCTTGCGGCTTCCCCGCTCTTCATTGCAAGAGTCGCAGCAAAAGCCTATAGTGTTTTCAAGTGTCAGACGTTGCTAAACGAGGCCATCGGGCCTTTCGAATTTCGGCTTTGGCATGCATATCATGACCGGGCCGGCTGGCTAGCCTAAAGGAGCCGTCATGAAAATCGAATCTCTGAACATAGTCGTTGATCTTAACCACGATGGGGCCTACAGCATGTGGGAGCTCTGGGAGTCGGTCAAGTTCGTATATCGCATGCCTGGCAATTTAGCCGTCGAAGGCCTGGGCCATGTTCCTTACCTGTCTTCGTTCCTGGGCATCAAGGCGTCAGAAGCTACAGGCTATGGCAGCCTGGACGGCTTGCTGTCGGTCACGCTTTCCCTGCTGTTCTGGATGGTGCTGTTGTTTAGCGCGCTGACCTTGTCATCACCTTCGGCCGATGACGAAAGCACGGATCAGACCGATGTTAGGCGGGGTGTGCCGCCCGACGGCGCCTTGCCCGTCACCACACACGCCACGGCAATACCCATCGACTCCCACCATCAGGCTTGGGTGTCCTCTGCAAACCACGGTCACTTACCGGTCAGCCGTGCTACCTACTCCGCACCGGGCAGCGGGAAAACCAAAAAAAATCGCCATCGCCACCTGATCAACTATCTGATTCGGCATGCAAAATAACAACATCAGACGTTATCAAGTGTAATACCCGGCCGCATTCACCTTATTGCTGTAGCTTTTTGATGCGTATTGCCTGTTTCGACTAACCGTTCTGAAACCAATAGACGGCACAATAGACTGAACGAACTAATAAACAGGTGCTCGCATGAAAAAATTGCTATTACTCGCAGCGGCTGCTACAGCTCTGTTGGGCTCTAGCGCTGCCATGGCTCGCGTCGATGTGGATATTTCCATAGGAGTGCCGGGCATCATCTACGCTGAGCCCGACTACTATTACCCGCCTGTCAGGTATGTGGAACGGCCCCGCGTGGTTATCGTGCCCGAACGCATATACCGCCCGGTGCCGGTATACCGCTCGCGCTATTATCGGGACGAATATCGCGGCCACAGGTACTACAAAGAATATAAGCGTGGCCACAAACACCATCGCCGCCATCGCGACGACTAAGGCTACTAAACAAAACCCTTAGTACAAGGGCGGCACCCCAATGCTTGGACATCCGTCCGGCCATTGGGGTGTTTTTTTATACCTTTGCCGCAAGACGCTCGATGCCGCCCATGTACGAACGCAGCACGTCGGGAACAAGCACGCTGCCGTCTTCCTGCTGATAATTCTCCAGGACTGCAACCAGCGCACGGCCTACGGCCAGGCCGGACCCGTTCAGGGTGTGCAGATATTCGGGCTTGCCTTTCTCGGGACGATAGCGTGCCTGCATGCGGCGTGCCTGGAAGGCCTCGCAATTGGATATCGACGAAATTTCGCGCCAGGTGTTTTGAGCGGGTAGCCAGACTTCGATGTCATAGGTCTTGGACGAGCCGAAACCCATATCGCCGCCGCAAAGCAGCACCACCCGGTAGGCAACGCCCAGGCGCTGCAGAACCGTTTCGGCATGCCCCACCATGTCTTCGAGCGCCTGATAGGACTGCTCGGGGTGCACAATTTGCACCATCTCGACTTTATCGAACTGATGCTGGCGTATCATGCCGCGGGTGTCCCGGCCGCCGCTGCCGGCTTCGGAGCGGAAGCAAGGCGTGTGCGCAGTCAGTTTAAGGGGCAGATCGTGCTGCGGAGTAATCGTGTCGCGCTTCGATCCGGCCAGTGTGATTTCAGATGTCGAAATCAGATATAAATCTTCGCTGGCGACTGTATTCCCGTGTTCGTCCTGATCGGCGCCATCGTCCTGCCCGCCTTTTGTCACCCAGAACATATCGTCTTTGAACTTGGGCAATTGCCCCGTACCAAACAAAGTCGAGCTATTGACGATGTAAGGCGTATAGCATTCCTGGTAGCCATGTTCGGTGGTTTGCAGGTCCAGCATGAACTGAGCCAGCGCGCGGTGCAGGCGCGCCATCGGTCCGCGCAGCATCATGAAGCGCGCACCCGACAGCTTGCGAGCCGTATCGAAATCCAGCCCTATGGGCTCGCCCAGGGCCACATGGTCTTTGGGTTCGAAGGTAAACGGCACAGGATTGCCGCTAACATCGGTGGCCATGCCGGGTGGAAGCCAACGGCGCACCTCGACGTTGTCGTCGCTGTCTTTACCCACCGGCACGCTTTCGTGCGGCAGATTGGGTATGGTCATGAGCCATTCGTTCAATTCCCCCTGCACTGCTGCCAGATCGATCTCCAGCTCTTTGAGCCGTGCCGGAATCTGCTGCGACTCCGCCATTGCGGCGCTGGCATCTTCCCCTTTGGATTTGAGCTGGCCGATCAGCTTGGACACTGCGTTGCGCCGCGCTTGCAGGTCTTCGGTTTCCACTTGCACCGATTTGCGCCGCGCCTCTAGCAGATTGAAGCGTTCAGTGTCGAAGGTGATGCCGCGCAGCTGAAGGGCCTTGACGACGGTAGGCAGATCTTTACGCAACTGATTGGGGTCTAACATAATCAACCAAAAAAATTGAAGAATTCGGCGGGAAAACAGTCGGTTACTCCGACTTGCTTTGCTTATCCAACTGGCGCAGGAACGCCAGCTTTTCAGAGATTTTACCTTCTAGTCCCCGATCGGTCGGTTTATAGAATTTGGCGCGCAAGCCATCCGGAAAATAGTTTGCGCCGGCCGCATAGCCATGCGGCTCATCGTGGGCGTAGCGGTATGCATGTCCGTGGCCCAGCTCTTTCATAAGTTTGGTGGGTGCATTGCGCAAATGCATGGGCACCGGTGCGCTGCCGTTTTCCTCGGCATAGCGACGGGCCATTTTATAGGCGCTGTACACCGCATTGGACTTGGCCGCACAAGCCATATACACCACGGCCTGCGCCAGGGCCAGTTCGCCTTCAGGCGACCCTAGCCGTTCGTAGATATCGGCGCCGTTCAAGGCCAGCTCGGTCGCGCGCGGATCGGCCAACCCTATGTCCTCGACGGCCATGCGTACTATGCGCCGCGACAAGTAACGCGGATCAGCACCGCCGTCCAACATGCGCGCGAACCAGTACAGGGACGCATCCGGGTCGGAGCCGCGCACCGCCTTATGCAAGGCGCTGATCTGATCGTAAAAGGCATCGCCGCCTTTATCGAAACGGCGCAGATTCTGCGACAAAGATGTTTCCAACCAAGCGCTGTCGATCAAGGTCACTCCAGCGTCGCGCGCGGATTCGGCCACGACCTCCATGGCGTTGATCACGCGGCGCGCGTCGCCGTCCGCCCAGCGAGCCAGTTGTTCGCGTGCAGCGGGATCGAAGTCCAGGGCAGGCCCGGCGGCGGCTTCGTCCTGCGGATTATCCGGCACCGAGCCATCGTCAGGGGCGTTCGATGCGGCAGCATCGGACACCGCGCTTGATGCATCGCGGTTAAGCAGCGCAACAGCACGATCAATAAGCTCTTGCAGTTCCTCAACCGACAGGGACTGCAATACATAAACCCGCGCCCGCGACAGCAAGGCCGAATTGACTTCAAAGGACGGATTCTCGGTGGTGGCGCCGATGAAGGTGAAAAGGCCGCTTTCAACGTAGGGCAGGAAAGCATCCTGCTGCGCCTTGTTGAAACGGTGAACCTCATCGACGAAAAGTATGGTGCGCCGGCCCTGCCCCTGTGCGATCTGTGCGGACACGACGGCTTCGCGTATGTCTTTGACGCCGCCCAGCACAGCCGACATGGCCAGGAACTGTGCATCGAAGCCATCGGCCATCAAGCGCGCCAGGGTCGTCTTGCCCACGCCCGGCGGCCCCCAGAAGATCATGGAATGAGGCCGTCCGGACTGAAAGGCAACCCGCAGCGGCTTGCCCGAGCCCAGCAAATGGGCCTGGCCGACTACCTCGTCCAGCGTTCCTGGGCGCATGCGTTCGGCCAACGGCGCATACGCCCGCGCACTGGAGGTCGATTCGAATAAATCGTGAGAACTCGCCATAAAGGCCTACTGCATCTTGACGACATCAACCCCGGCAGGTGCAGTGAAGGTAAATTCGCCCGCATCCAGCTTGGGATTGACAACGATGTGGCTAAGATCGATGCGCGTGGTCTGGCCAAAGGAGTCCAGCAACTCCAGCCTTGCGGGCAGATTACCTCGGAAGCCGATATCGACATGGGTGAATCCGGCATCGGCGCTACGCGGTTTGGCGCGCAGCCAGTCCAGCCCGTCTTTATCCGGCAGGGCTGAAATAGCAAAGGCCGCCTCTAGCGCACCCGAGCCGAACAAGATGGCCGCTGGCGACGCGCCTATGGATTGATCCACATTGCGCTCGGTGACCTGAGCCAGATCGGGATCGTATTGATAGACCGTTTTACCGTTGGAGACGATAAGTTGCTCGTAGGGCTTCTTGACCGACCAACGAAACTGTCCGGGCCGGCGAAAGGAAAACTCGCCTGATTGCGCCTTGCCTTGCCCTTGACTATC
>DATCYE010000127.1:0-15386 GCA_036570485.1 Pusillimonas sp.
TGCCCAGGTCGCGTCCCGGCTCGACCCACAGCACAGGCTGATCATTCAGGCGGGCGGCATGAGGCACACCATCAAGGGCCAGCACAACACCGTACTCGGCGCACAGGGCTCTGGCCTTGTGAACGTCGGACGCCTGCTTGGGTACCAGGCGGGCGCTACCTGCGCCCTCTTGCCTGTCGAACTCGAAAAACGTACCCGAAACCGTATTGCGCACACGTTGGCAAAATGCCTCCCAGGGATCGTGGGTGACGCGTCGGCCGGTCAGAAAAGCGCGGCGGGACGAAGACTGCATGTCTGGATTCCTTTGTGCCTATTACAAATAAAAACGTGAGGATGGGCTCAGCTATTACAATTCTACTTTTGCCTGAGACTTTCGCATTATGTCCCGTCTTGCCAAGCGTACCGAACAAGTGGTGCCATTCTACGCTGTGGAACTATTCAAACAGGCCAGCGCCCTGAACGCGCAGGGCCGTGACATCATCAGCCTGGGAATAGGCGAACCCGACTTTACAGCGCCGACGCAAGTGGTCGAAACCCTGCATCGGGCCGCCCAGGCCGGGCTTAGCGGATACACCTCCCCGGCCGGCATCGGGGCACTGCGCGACGCGATTGCCCGCTACTACGAACAACAGTTCGGTGCAGCCGTCGATCCGGCCCGCGTGATCGTGACATCGGGCGCCTCGGGCGCACTGCTGCTGGCGGGCATGGCGCTGATCAATCCGGGCGACGAAGTATTAATGCCCGACCCGTCCTACCCGGCCAACCAGAACTTCATTATTGGTTCAGGCGGCGTACCGCGGCTGATTCCGTCCTCTGCCGAACAACGCTTTCAACTGAGCGCGGACGACATCCGCAAGCATTGGGGTCCGGCAACCCGGGGCGTGCTGATCGCCTCGCCCAGCAATCCCACCGGCACGACAATCGCCCGTGAAGACCTGAAAGCACTGGTCGCCGAGGTCAGGCAGCGCGACGGCTTCATCATCATGGACGAGATCTACCTGGGCCTCTACTACGGCGACACGCCGCAAAGCGCGCTGACGCTGGACGACGACATTGTCATCATCAATAGCTTTTCCAAGTACTTTCACATGACGGGCTGGCGCTTGGGTTGGCTGATTGTTCCGGAACACATGATTGCGGCAGTAGAAAAACTGGCGGCCAGCCTGGCAATCTGCGCGCCGGCACTGGCTCAGCATGCGGCGCTGACCTGTTTCGAACCCGATGTCATGCGCATCTACGAAAATCGGCGCCTGTCGTTCAAGGAAAGACGCGACTATCTTTTGCCTGAATTCGAGCGTCTGGGCCTGCACGTTCCGGTCGTGCCCGACGGCGCCTTCTACATCTATGCCGACATCCGTGCACACAGCCAGGACAGCAGCGACTTTTCGCACAGGCTATTGCATGAAGCCGGCGTGGCCGCCGTACCGGGCCTGGATTTCGGACCTGCACACGCGGCGCACAGCATGCGTTTTTCGTATGCAACCGGCTTGGATCGCCTTAAGGAAGCCGTGAGCCGCATGGAACGCTTTCTGGCCTAGCAAGGCGGAAAGCAGCGCCGCAGCATTCTGGAACGAATGCTAGCGGCGCACAGGAATGCCCGAGGCCAAGGCAATGCGCCGCCATTCGGCGATGACCTTGGCGCCATAGCCTCCGTCGCTGGGGCCGGTGGCGCCAACATAACAAGACAGCCCACCCTCGATCGAACCGCGCCGCTTGATGCAGTCATACAGTATCTGGACGCCGACCCGCATGTTGGCAATGGGGTTCAGGGCAGCCATGGGGCCCTCGCTGAACGCCTCGAATTTATCTTTATGCACGCTAGTCATGACCTGCATCAGGCCTTGCGCGCCCACATGACTTTCCGCGTAGGGGTTGTAGCGGGACTCGATGGCAATAACGGCCAGAACCAATTGCGGGTCCAGCTTCTTTTCCTTGGCGACGACAAACGCCGTGTTAATGAGGGCGCCCGCCACGCTATGCGCAATCTTGTATTTACGGGCGATGTAGCTGCGCAAGGCCTGGGCCTGACTGGCGGTCAGACCCACCGCATGCTGGCCGGCAATGGATGCCCTGAGCGCCTTGCTGAAGCTGGGCCGGGCCAGCGCCGCATCGGCAGTTCCGGTGTCGCCCTCGACCGTTGCAGGCGAGTCGTCAGCACCGAACGAGGCCAGCATGTCTTGTTCGAGACCGTCGGGACGCAAGGCAATGACCAATGCTTCGTGTATTTGCCGCGCCTGCTCGCGCAACGATGGCACAGCCGCGCTGAGCACCGTTGTCACCAGCACGGCAATACCCAGGTAAATGGCACAGACATGCACGATTTCACTGACCTGATAACCGGCAGTCCGTACGGAACGGCCTACTATGCTGTCGGAACCAATGACCGTCATTGCGTCCCTTCCAATAAAATAGAGAACGTCGATGTTAACCTTCTCTGATCGAATGAATGTAACTCGAATGTAACTTGGCTATAACCTGACAGGCTCAATTCTGTGAAATATCGTGATTTAAGAGACTTTATCGCTCAACTTGAAGCGAAAGGCGAACTCAAGCGGGTGACGCATCCGGTCTCCACCGACCTGGAAATGACCGAGATCAGCGACCGCGTATTGCGCGCCGAAGGGCCTGCCTTGCTGTTCGAACACGCCAGGCACAACGGCCAGGAAGCCGCCATGCCGGTACTGACGAATCTGTTCGGCACGCCCAAGCGGGTGGCATGGGGCATGGGCGCCGAAGAGGTCGGCGCGCTGCGCCAAACGGGTGAGCTGTTGGCGTCTTTGCGCGAACCCGAACCGCCGCGCGGGCTGCGCGACGCCCTGGCCACGGTATCCATGCTTAAAGCCGCACTGTGGGACATGAGCCCCAAGACAGTCAAGGGCGCCGCCTGCCAGGAAATCGTGCTGGAAGGCGATGACGTGGACCTGAACCAGATTCCCTTGCAGCGCTGCTGGCCGGGCGATGTCGCCCCGCTGCTGACCTGGGGTTTGGTCATAACGCGCGGACCCAACGCCAAGCGCCAGAACCTGGGCATTTACCGTCAACAACTTATCGGGCGCAACAAGCTCATCATGCGTTGGTTATCGCATCGCGGCGGCGCTCTGGATTTCCGGGACCATGCATTGGCCAACCCGGGCCAGCCCTTTCCCATCGCCGTTGCGCTGGGCGCCGATCCCGCGACCATACTGGGTGCGGTCACCCCGGTTCCCGACAGCTTGTCCGAGTATCAATTCGCGGGCCTGCTGCGCGGCTCGCGCACCGAAGTAACAAAAGCGCTAGGCAGCGATCTGTCCGTACCCGCTTTTGCCGAAATCGTCCTTGAAGGCCACATACTGCCGTCCTCGGACAGCCGCGCCATCAAGCCCGTGCCGCCCGAAGGCGTTGCCGGCCCCACCGACACCGCCTACGAAATGGCGCTGGAAGGCCCTTACGGCGACCATACCGGTTATTACAACGAGCAGGATTGGTTTCCGGTCTTTACCGTAGAGCGCATCACCATGCGCCGCAAGCCCATTTACCACAGCACCTATACCGGCAAGCCGCCCGACGAACCAGCCGTTCTGGGCGTAGCCCTGAACGAAGTGTTCGTGCCGCTGCTGAAACGGCAACTGCCCGAAATCGTCGACTTCTACCTGCCACCGGAAGGATGCAGCTACCGCCTGGCAGTGGTTTCCATGCGCAAGCAATATCCCGGCCACGCAAAACGGGTGATGTTCGGCCTATGGAGCGTACTGCGCCAGTTCATGTACACCAAATTCATTGTGGTGGTCGATCACGACATCAACCCGCGCGACTGGAAGGAAGTCGTGTGGGCAATGACCACGCGCATGGATCCCGTCCGCGATACGGTCCTGGTCGAGAACACGCCCATTGATTATCTGGACTTTGCCTCGCCGGTATCCGGCCTGGGCGGAAAAATGGGCCTGGACGCCACCAATAAATGGCCGGGCGAAACCCAGCGCGAATGGGGCACACCAATAGAAATGGATGCCTCGGTCAAGACGCGCATAGACGCCATTTGGGGCGAACTGGGCCTGTAAGCGGACCCCGTCGGGGCCGCGCCCAAGAAGGCGGCTTCAGCCGTCCTTGCGGTTCATGCTGCGGGCCACCTGCCAGCTAAGCAGCAAGCCGGCCCCAATACGCCACCAGCGGCGTCGTTTACCCACCCCGCCCAACACGGCGGATGCGCTGGACGCCAGCAAGGGATAACGCCGCGCCAGCTTAAGCGCCTGAAACACCCAATCGGTCGGCGACTTTGCCGACGCCTTGGGAAAGAGGCTGTGCAGCATGGAGCGCGGCGTCAGCGCCTGAACCAGGTTCTGGGTGCCGCGCGCCATGCTTTGCCGCTCCAGCGCGGCGCGAGCGCGCAGCAACTCGATCTTCAGGGCGCGCTCTTGGGCCGCCGAACTTGGTTTCATGGCAGATCCTTGTTGGCGGGCCAGTCGGATGAAGGGACAGGCGGCGAGGGGTCGCGCAAGCGCTCCACCAAAGCCAGGTCACGGCGCAGCTCGTCGACGGTGGCCGCAAAAGGCATGGGGGAAAACAGCAGCTTGCGGCGTACCGCCCAGAACAGGCCCGCCCCCAGCACGGCATATAGCAGAGCCAGGCAACCCAGCGCCAGATAGCGCTGATCCGTCGGCCAAAAATACAAGGCGACCGCTATCGAAAACACCAGCACGGCTAAGGTAAGAAACAGCAGAGCCCCGAACGCCATCCCCAGGATGGCGATCAGGTTGACTTTCTGCTCTGAAGCTTCAAGCGAAAACAGCTCGAGGCGGGTCCGCACGATGGAAAGCAAAGTGCAGGCCAGGTCGCCTACCGATTGTCGAAGCGCCATAGAAGCCCTTTTACGATGGATGGGTCTTGACGATTGCCCCGCCTAGCGGCGGCAGATCAGGGCACCAATCAGCACCCCAGCCAGCCCGGCCATCCCTATGGCTTGCCATGGGTTGTCGTGAACATAGTCATCGGTGGCCCGCGCCGCCTTGCGGCCGCGCTCGAGCAAAGCGTCTTGTGTATCGTATAGCGCCTCGCGCGTGCGCTTGAGCGAACGCATGGCGCTTTCACGCAGCTCTGCCGCCTTGTCGCCCGTAGCGTCCGCGGCTTCCCGCAAAAGCTTCTCGGCATCGTCCAGACTTTCCTTGACGCTTTCGATGAATTCCTCTTCGCTTGCTTGAACATTTTTCTTTGTTGCCATGATCAGCTCCTATCAAGGTTCAGTTAACAAAAAACTAGCTGCCTGGAAGCGTCCGGGCGATCCGAATGGCTATTCGAGCCTGGTCACTTCCACCAGCGAAGCGACACCGCTTTGCTGGCTTTCCTGCTTCATTACCATATGCAAATCGGGACAGAACCAGTCGGTAACCGACGAAGTCATGCCCGGAATCGGCAGTACCAGGCCATTGAACGAAGCCTGGGTAGGTTCCGTGCGACGCGTGTAGCGTACGGGCCAGCATGATTGTTCACCCGACGCGGTTTGCATGCGTTGGCGCTCGCCCACGGTTTTCTGCCCGGTATGAACAACAATAGGCTGGGTCTGTACGGCCTTTTTGTCAAGGTTGATCTGGAAACGCAAAGCTGGAAAGGTCTGGCCGGCCCGTGTGATGGGTTCGCCATAAGCGAACAGACCCAGCATGCGCAGATCGAACTTTCCGTTGACGGGTTCGCGCTTGCCCTGGGCATCGCGCCGTTCGAAGGTGGCCTTGCCGCTTTTTATGCTCATCCAGTAATCCAGCGAGGACTTGCCGGGCGGCAAGCCTGCCAAACCGAAAGAGGCCGTGCCCTGCACGCGTGCCTCGCAATCGTTATCGCCCCGCTTGCGTACCTCGGTAAAGGCCAAGTCGGCGCCCAATTGCATGCCGCCCGAACCGCTAAGCTGAGCCTTGCCGCCATCGTGCATGAACGGTGCCTGGCACAAGCCCGCCATAGCCGGGCTTGTCGCCAATCCGAACAAACATCCCGCTAAAGCCCAATACCAACGTCTATGCATACATATCGCCTAAGTAATATGTCGAGCTTTGATACTACCTTATTTGCGCAAGGGCCTCAGAGAGTTTGACGATGAAATGTTAAAAATCATGTAGCGGCGTTACGGCGCCATCTCTTTTCGAAACGGCCCGATCGGCTTTTTACGAGACCTTCTGGCGCGTGCCGAAAATTCGATCTCCGGCATCGCCCAGGCCAGGAATGATGTAGCCATCCTCATTCAAGTGACTGTCTATCGATGCCGTATAAATATGCACGTCCGGATGGTGTTTTTCAACGGCGCTTATGCCTTCGGGCGCCGCCACCAATACCAGGGCGCGGATGTTGCGGCAACCCGCTTTTTTAAGCAGGTCTATGGTCGCCACCATCGATCCTCCCGTAGCCAGCATGGGATCGACGATCAAAGCCAGGCGCTCGTCGAGCTGGCCCACCAGGCGTTCCAGATAGGTTTGCGCTTCCAGTGTTTCTTCGTTGCGGGCAATGCCCACGGCACTGACCTTGGCACCGGGTATAAGGCTAAGCACCCCATCCAGCATGCCTATGCCGGCCCGCAATATCGGAACGACAGTTACTTTTTTTCCGGCCAGCTTCTCGACATTCAAGGAGCCGGACCAGCCCTCGATGCTGGCTGGCTCCAGCGGCAGATCTTTCGATGCTTCGTAAGTCAGCAAAGCGGCGATCTCTTGGGACATCTCGCGGAAATTCTTTGTACTTAGATCGGCACGGCGCATCAGACCCAGCTTGTGGCGTATGAGCGGATGGCGGATTTCGTGTATGGGCATGGTACTTCCTTTACAAAAACCTTACATAAGACGATGAACGGAATGGCTAACGCGCCGCCAGCCAGTTGACCAGGGCATCGTCGAAAGCGCGCACTGCGGCGGATCGATCATCGTTGACGAAGCTGACCAGAATATAACGCTTGCCGCTGGCGCCCAGCACATAGCCCGCCAGGCCGCGCACATCGCGCAGGGTTCCTGTTTTCAGGTGCGCCATGCCCCGCGTTTCGTCGTCACGCAAACGACGCCGCATGGTGCCATCAACGCCCGAAATAGCCAGTGAAGAGATGAATTCGGGCATCAGGGGCGAGCGCCAGGCAGCGTCCAGCATACCGGCCAGCCCCTGGGCGGTCAGCCGGCCTGTGCGCGACAGCCCCGCGCCATTGTCGATCACCCATCCGCCGGTATCCACGCCCTGACTTTTCAGCACAGCCAGCAAAGCGGCGCCGCCGGTCTGGGTGGTCGCGCCGGGGCCCAGCTTCTCGGCGCCCAGGGTCAGCAACAAGGTGCGCGCCATAACATTATTGCTTTGCTTGTTGATCTGGCGAATGGTGTCGGCCAGGGTTTCCGAATCGCGCCAGACCACCGGTGTCAGCCCAGCCGGCACCCTGCCGTTCTTTACACCTTTGGCCAATGTGCCGCCCAGTTCCTTCCAAAGCATCTGGAACAGTGCGGAAAAATACTCGGGCTGGGACAACGCCAGGCGATACACGCTGAACTCACCGCAAGAACCAGCCGCGCTGCCGCTCAAGCGAACGACAATATCGCGGCCCGAGGCCATGACCTGGGTCGATACCGAAGGCGAGCCGGGGCAAACCGCATCGCTCCATTTGATTTCACCGTCGATGCGCAGGCCCTGCACCGGCGGATCGATAATGGGCACCCACTTGCGGGCCTGGCGATCGGGTTGAAACAGTAAGCGCACGGCACCCAGGCCCACCATCATGGCGTCGGGGCTGGCGTTATACGGACGGTCGGGCGCACCGTCGAATTCGCCCGGATCGCTGACGACCTGGCCGAACATGGAACGGTCCACAACAACTTCGGATAAATTCTTGATTCCGCGCAGGCGCAATTCGCGCAACAAACCCCACAGCTCTTCCATGGTCAGAAAAGGGTCGCCGCCGGCCTTCAGGTACAAGGGACCGGGCAGCGTGCCATAGGCGTCGATCTGCCCGCCTCCCTTGGCATAAAAAGCCGTGCGCCAGGCGTAATCGGGCCCCAGCCCGGACAAGCCCGCCCAGGTCGTTACCATTTTCATGACGGACGCCGGGTTACGCGGCTGAGCCGCGTTGATGGAAATCAGCGTCGGGCCGCCGATTTCCTGCACATGCAGGGATAGCGAATCACCAGGCAATCGTGTCGCGCGCCATGCTTTCTCCAGGTCGCCGGGCAGACTTTGCGCGAGCGCGCTCCCGGCTAGAAAAAAGACCAGCACCAGCGTCAGTATCGTATGGCTGAACCATGCTTCCCGCATATGACCCAGGCCACGCCGTGGCAGCAACAATGACATGATGCGATGTCCCTGAAAAAACCATCAGCATAACCAAAGAAGTCCGGTCTCGTATGGCGTTTCAGCAGAAAATCGCCGCAACAGCTTAAAATACCGGCACAAAATCCATTTCAGGCGCGCGCCGCCTACCCCTCACAGACTTTTCAAGTGAACCCTGACCTCGAACTTTCCCAGTTCAACTATGAACTGCCGCAGGAGCTTATCGCCCAATCGCCCGCCGCGCAGCGCGCCGGCAGCCGTCTGCTGCATCTGGATAAACAAAGCGCACTGCATGATCGGCTGTTTGTCGATTTACCCTCCTTGCTGAAGGCCGGCGACCTGCTGGTGTTCAACAATACCCGGGTCATCAAGGCCAGGCTGTTGGGGTGCAAGGAAAGCGGAGGCAGAATAGAAGTCTTGGTGGAACGCATTACCAGCCCCACCACCGCCCTTGCCCATATCAAGGCCAGCAAGTCGCCCAAGCCGGGCAGCACACTGATCCTGGCCGACGACGCCTTTACCGCCACGATGCGAGGGCGGCAGGGCGAGCTCTTCGAGATCGAGTTTCCCGAACGCGTGCTGGACTTGCTGGACCGGCATGGCGCGACACCGTTGCCGCCTTATATAGAGCATGCCGCAGGCCAGGAAGACGACGAACGCTACCAGACGGTGTACGCGCGCGAACCGGGTGCAGTGGCGGCCCCCACGGCAGGCCTGCATTTTGACCAGGACATGCTGGACCGCCTGTCGGCACAAGGCGTCAACCAGGCTTTCGTCACGCTGCATGTGGGCGCCGGAACCTTCCAGCCCGTGCGCGCTCAAAAGCTGAGCGAGCATGTGATGCATTCTGAACGCTACAGCGTCCCCCCGGAGACCATCGCGCAGATAAAGGCCACGAAAGCAGCAGGCGGACGCATCGTGGCCGTCGGCACGACCAGCGTTCGGGCTCTGGAATCGGCGGCCCCGCAGGGCAATCAGCCAGCTACCATCGAGGGCGACACACGCCTTTTCATTACTCCCGGATACAAATTTGCCTGGGTAGATGCCCTGATCACCAACTTCCATCTACCGCAATCCACCCTGCTCATGCTGGTTTCGGCGCTGGCGGGCATGGAACCCATACAGCGCGCCTACGCGCATGCTGTTCAATCCCGGTATCGCTTCTTTAGCTACGGCGATGCCATGTTCATAGAATCTGCCAAGCAATGACCGGTTTACAGTTCAAGCTTCTGGCTACCGACGGCGCAGCGCGCCGGGGCCAGATCACTCTTAATCACGGCGTGGTCGAAACGCCTATCTTTATGCCGGTGGGTACTTATGGCAGCGTAAAGGCCATGCTTCCGCATGAGCTGACCGAGGTCGGCGCGCAAATCGTACTGGGCAATACCTTTCACCTGTGGTTGCGACCCGGCACCGAAGTCATGGAAAAGCATGGCGGTCTGCATGGCTTCATGCAGTGGAACAAGCCCATACTGACCGACTCAGGCGGCTTTCAGGTGTTCAGCCTGAATGGCTTGCGCAAAATTACCGAAGAAGGCGTGAAGTTCGCCTCGCCCATAGACGGCTCGCGACTTTTTCTGACGCCCGAAGAGTCCATGCGCATCCAGCGCGCGCTCAATTCCGACATCGCCATGGTGTTCGACGAATGCACGCCTTACGAAATCGAGGGGCGCCCAGCCACCTCCGAAGAGGCGGCTCAGTCCATGCGCATGTCGCTGCGTTGGGCGCGTCGCTCGCGCGTCGCCTTCCACGAGCAGGAAAACCCAAATGCCCTGTTCGGCATCGTCCAGGGCGGTATGTACGAGAACCTGCGCGACGAGTCCCTGGCTGGCCTGGTCGATATCGGCTTCGAGGGCTATGCCATTGGCGGCCTGTCGGTGGGCGAGCCCAAGGAAGACATGATGCGCATCCTGGCTCATGTAACGCCGCGCCTGCCTACGGAAGCACCCCGCTACCTGATGGGCGTGGGCACGCCCGAAGATTTGGTCGAGGGCGTAAGCCGGGGCGTGGACATGTTCGATTGCGTCATGCCCACCCGCAATGCGCGCAATGGCTGGCTTTTCACGCGCTTCGGCGACATCAAGATACGCAATGCGCGCTACCGCGACGACACCCGGCCGCTGGATCCCTCCTGCACCTGCCACACTTGCGGCCATTTCTCCAGGGCCTACCTGCATCATCTGCAGCGCGCCAACGAAATCACGGGTTCGCGCCTGAATACGCTGCATAATCTGCATTTTTACCTGACCATCATGCAGGAGATGCGCGAGGCCATCGCCGCCGGCCGTTTCGACCAATGGCGGGCCGATTTTGCCCGCGACCGGGCACGCGGTATCGAATAGGCAAGATATCGCTACAATACAGAGTTAACCAAAAATATTTCAGGAGTACATTCTATGGCCGCTATCGATACCTTGACACTGATTACCGCCCAGGCAGCCGCCGGCGGAGAAAACGCCCTGATGGGCATGCTGCCCATCATCTTGATGTTCGTTATCCTGTACTTCCTGATGATTCGTCCTCAGATGAAGCGCCAGAAAGAGCACCGCAATATGGTTTCCGCACTGGCCAAGGGCGACGAAGTCATCACGACTGGCGGTCTGCTGGGCAAGGTCACCAAGGTAAGCGACAGCTACATCACCGTCGAAATCAGCATGCTGGGCGACAAGCCTGTGGAAACCGTGGTGCAGCGCACTGCCGTTACCTCCATATTGCCCAAAGGCACCATCAAGGCGCTCTGATCCGATGTGCATGCTCCGGATCGCGATCCGGGGCTTTTTTTCCGCTTTAGCTTGTTGATCGACAATGAATCGCTACCCTCTTTGGAAGTACATTACCGTACTGGCAGCCTTGCTCATAGGCCTGCTTTATACGCTACCCAATTTTTTCGGGGAGTCGCCTGCGGTTCAGATAGCCGGCGCAAAGTCCACCGTCAAGATAGACAACACGGTGCTTACCCGGGTCGAAGACATACTCAAGCGCAGCAATACCACCCCCACCGGCGCGTATTTTGAACAGAACGGGCCTGTGGGTACGGTGCGGGTACGGTTCGAGACGACCGATGTCCAGCTGAAAGCCAAAGACATCATCGAGAAAGCACTTAATCCCAATCCGGCCGATCCCGACTACACGGTTGCGCTGAATTTGCTGCCGGCCTCGCCCAACTGGCTGTCGTCGCTGGGTGCCCACCCCATGTACCTGGGACTGGACTTGCGTGGCGGCGTGCACTTTCTGTTGCAGGTCGACATGAAAGGCGCCTTGACCGGCCGCTACGATTCCATTGCCGGCGACGTGCGCAATACGCTGCGCGACGCCAAGATTGCCACCACCGGCGTCGACCGCAGCGATATGTCTATCGTGTCGTCCTTCGATAACGCCGACGCGCGCGATAACGCCGCGTCCGAGCTGCGCCGCGCCATGCCCGACATGGTGTTCACGAACAGCGGCGAAAGCGGCGGGCAATTTACCCTGACCGGCAAGCTCACCGATATAGCCGTCACTCAGGTGCAAACCAACGCGCTTAAGCAAAATATCACTACGCTGCATAATCGTATCAACGAGCTGGGCGTAGCCGAACCCATCATTCAACAGCAAGGCGCCGACCGCATCGTGGTCCAACTGCCCGGCGTGCAAGACGTTGCCAAGGCCAAAGAAATTCTGGGCCGTACCGCCACGCTGGAAATCCGCATGGTCGACGACTCGCCCAGCGCGATGGCCGCGCTTAGCAGCGGCACGGTGCCCTTTGGCCTGGAACGCTACACCGACCGCGATGGCCGTCCGTTGCTGCTGCGCCGCCAGGTCATCCTGACCGGCGAAAACCTGCAAGACGCCCAGCCTGGCCGCGACCAGCAAACCCAGCAACCTTCGGTCAACCTGACGCTAGACTCCAAAGGCGCGCGCATCTTCCGCGACGTAACCCGCAACAACATCAACAAGCGCATGGCTATCGTCCTGTTCGAGCAGGGCAAGGGCCAGGTCGTTACGGCACCGGTCATTCGCAGCGAAATCCCTGGCGGCCAGGTGCAGATCAGCGGCAGCATGACGGCACAAGAAGCGGCCGACACCGCTTTGCTGCTGCGTGCCGGCGCGCTGGCAGCACCGATGGAAATCATCGAAGAACGCACCATAGGCCCAAGCCTGGGCGCAGACAACATCAAGCAGGGCTTCGACGCCACGCTGTATGGCTTTATTGCCATTGCCATCTTCATTATTCTTTACTACCACCTGATGGGCGCTTTTTCGACCATCGGCCTGACCTTCAACGTGCTGCTGTTGTTGGCAATCTTGTCCATGCTGCAAGCCACGCTGACGCTGCCCGGCATCGCCGCCATCGCCCTGACGCTGGGTATGGCCATCGACGCCAACGTGCTGATCAACGAGCGCATACGCGAGGAATTGCGCAACGGTGCTTCGCCGCAACAGGCCATACACCTGGGCTTCGATCGCGCCTGGGCCACGATTTTCGACTCGAACCTGACCAGTCTGATCGTGGGCGTTGCCCTGTTGGCTTTCGGAACCGGGCCAATACGCGGATTCGCAGTGGTTCACTGCATCGGCATCCTGACCTCGATGTTCTCGTCTGTTATCGGAGTACGCGCGCTGGTCAATCTTTTCTATGGCAACAAGCGCCGCTTGCAGAGCATTTCGATCGGTCAGATCTGGAAACCCGAAGAAAAATAAAACACGGGCCGGCTGTGCGAACGGCCGGCGCGGTTCAACTACAGGCATAGCAACATGGAATTTTTTCGTATTCATCGCAGCATCCCGTTCATGCGGCATGCGCTGCTGCTCAACCTGATCAGCCTGCTGACCTTTGTCGCGGCGGTGGCCTTCATCGTTATACGGGGCTTCCACCTGTCGATCGAGTTCACGGGCGGCACGGTAATGGAAGTGCATTACCAGCAAACGGTGCAGGTAGACGACGTGCGCAGTTCGGTGCAAAGCCTGGGCTACACCGACTTCCAGGTCCAGAATTTCGGCACTTCGCAAGACATCATGATCCGCCTGCCGTCGCGCGACGGCCAGGACGCGGGTCAGCAAAGCGAAAAGGTCATGCAGGCGCTGAAGGTGCAGCATGCCGATGCCGAGCTGCGGCGCGTGGAGTTCGTAGGCCCGCAGGTGGGGCAAGAGCTACTGCACAATGGCCTGATGGCGCTGCTGTTCGTGGTGTGCGGAATTCTGCTTTACCTGGGGTTCCGGTTCGAATGGAAGCTGGCGCTGGCTTGCGCAATTGCCAACTTGCACGACGTGGTGATTATTCTGGGCTTTTTCGCGTTCTTCCAATGGGAGTTTTCGCTATCGGTGCTGGCGGGGGTACTGGCGGTGCTGGGCTATTCGGTGAACGAGTCCGTGGTGGTGATGGATCGTATCCGCGAGAATTTCCGCAAGCAGCGCAAGATGCCGGTGGAGCAGATTATCGATCTGTCGATTACGCAGAATATTTCGCGCACGATCATCACGCACGGTTCGACGCAAATGATGGTGATGTCGATGTTCTTCTTCGGCGGCCCAACGCTGCATAACTTTTCGCTGGCGCTGACTATCGGTATTTGGTTCGGTATCTATTCGTCGGTGTTCGTGGCGGCTGCGATTGCAATGTGGCTGGGCGTGAAACGCGAAGACTTGGTGAAGCCGGTGAAGAAGGATGACCCGGCTGCCGAGGTGATGTAGACATTGCCCCGTTCCTATTAAGAAAGAACCCGCTTGGATGTGAATTCGGCGGGTTTTTTCTTGCCTTCTTGACTGTCTATTGTTGCGGCATCTGGGTTCTTAAGACGCCGGCAGGCGGGTGGAGCAGCGTCAGGTTGGGCACCTGAAAGACAAGGGGTGCCTAAATGTGGCACCCCTTGTAACGACCCGTAGACTAGCGCTTTGTTTGTTCCAGTCAACCTACATAGGCCACTGCATCAATCTCCAGCAAGGCGTGGGGATCAACAAGGTGGCTAACCGCCACTAGCGTGGAGGCCGGCCGAGCATCCCCGAAAAGCGTTTTACGCGCCTCCCAGACTACGCTCTTGTCCCGGATATCTGTTAGGTAGAAGGTAATCTTAACGATATCGCGAAAGTCGGCACCCCCAGCCTGTAAGCAAGCTCGCATGTTTTCGAGCGCTTGCACGGTTTGTTGCTTTGGATCACCCACACCGACGATTTTTCTATCCTCATCCCACGCAATCATTCCTGATACGTAAATGAAGTTCTCTACCTTCAACGCCAAAGCGGTGGGACTGCCAAATTTAGGTGGATAAGCAAGGCCGGGTGGCACGAGTTCTGTAATTTTCTTCATAATCTCTTTCTTCGGTCAGTTCGTTATGGTGACTGTCTTGAGTAGCTCACCCCACTTTGCGTGCTCATCCCGCATGATCGTGTCCATACCGCTCGGGGTGGAAACATCAACTCGGTACCCCAAGCGTTCAAGTTGTGTACGTGAATCAGGTTTGTCCAAATAGCTTCTCATAGCTTGAGCCAATCGTTGAGTCACTTGATCGGGTGTGCCGGCTGGAGCAGAGAGACCAAACCAGACATTGGCCGTATAACCAAGTACGGTTTCACCCAAGGTAGGTACATTGGGCAAGATGGGAGAGCGCTCAGATGCTGCCACAGCAAGCACTTTGACCTTGCCGCTCTCAATTAGCCCAAGGGCCGTGCTAATGGCAGAGAACCCAACATTCACATTTCCCGACACAATATCGGTCATCATTAAAGACGACCCCTTGTAGGGCACATGCATCATCTGGGTGCCCGTTTTCCGCAGCAAAGATTCAAAATTCAGATGGTGAGCCGTCCCGATCCCCGGCGAACCGTAGCTCAGCTTACCTGGATCCTGCTTTGCAAGCGCGAGTAACTCGGCCATATTTTGCGCCGGAACTTTGTTCGATGCGATCAGCACCATCGGCATATAGACGCCGATGCTAATGGATTTAAAGTCTTTAAATACATTAAAGGGGAGGTCGCGGTACAAATAGGGGACGATGGACAGACTATCTTGCGCCAGCAACAGGGTATAGCCATCCGCCTTGCTTTTAGCAACCATATCGGCGCCAATATTGCCACCGGCCCCAGGCTTGTTCTCTACCACTATGCTCTGGCCAAGTTCGCCAGATAGACCGTTCGCCACAAAGCGGCCAAAGGTATCT
>DATCYE010000128.1:0-6629 GCA_036570485.1 Pusillimonas sp.
AGGCGGCGGGCAGGGGAATGCCGGGCAGATACGCTGCGTTGACATGCTCGCTTGATATGGCGCGTACCAGCTCGGGCTTGCGCGCCCAAAGCAGGGTATCGGCCTGCGTGCAGGCCAATGCGGCCAGCGCGGTTCCCCAGCTTCCGGCGCCCAGGACCGCGACACGGACGCGCGAAGGCAGGGCGCTCATAGGGCTGCTATTGACGTGTGGCGCCGGGGGGCAGGATCAGACCGGAGTCTTCTTTGCCCTGCTCTTCGGCCATCTGAGCCAGCCTTTGCTCGTACAGACCCTGGAAGTTGACTTCGGTCAGGTGCAGCGCGGGCAAGGAGGTGCGGTTGATGGCATCGGCGACGTTGGCGCGCAGATAGGGATAGAGCATGGTGGGGCAGACGATGCCGATGAGCGGATCGAGCTGTTCGGCCGGGATATTGGCGGCTTCGAAAATACCAGCCTGGGTGGCTTCGACCAGGTAAAGCACTTTATCCTGAATACGCGTGGTGACCGTGGCGGTAACGGTTGCCTCGTAGACGGTTTCGGCTAGCCGCTGGCCGCCGACATTGATGGATACCTCTACCGTAGGCGTTTCCTGCTCAAGAAAAATCTGAGGGGCGTTAGGCATTTCCAGCGACAGATCCTTGATGTAGGTACGCTGCAGGCTGAAGCTGGGCTCCTGGCTTTCCTGGTTTTCTTGATTGTTTTGGTTCTGTGCGGACATTGGTTTTCCTGAAAAATGAATATATGAATAATTTGGCAGTTTAAGCCGAGGTCGCCAGAAGAGGCATCAGGCCATCGGCGCGGTCCAGCGCGGCAAGGTCGTCGTAGCCGCCCACGTGCGTGTCGTCGATGTAGATCTGGGGCACGGTGCGTCGACCGGTACGTTCCATCATGATGGCGCGCTGGGCGGGGTCTTGGTCTATGCGTATTTTTTCGATATTGGTGACGCCGCGCTGCTTAAGCAACATCTCGGCGCGAACGCAGTAGGGGCACACTGCGGTGCAGTACATAGTTACAGTTGCCATGGGTTTCCTTTACAGGCAAAACGGAGGGGTCAGTTCTTTTTGGACAGGGGCAGCCCGCCTTGCAGCCAGCCGCGCAAGCCGCCGTCCAGGCTGAACGCTTGGGTGTAGCCCTGCTTGCGCAGCGAGCCCGCAATGCGGGCCGAATTGCGGCCCTGATCGCATACGATAATGATAGGCTTATCCTTGGGTAGCGTACCGAGCTTGGCCTGAAGATCGGCCTCCGGCAAGTTGCGCGCTTGGGGTATGCTTCCAGCCTTGAATGATTCGTGACTGCGGATATCCAGGAATATCCCCTGGCTTTGATTAGCCAGTTGAACTGCCTGTTGCACGCTAACGGTTTTGGCGCCGCCTTTCAGAAGATTGGGCAGCAATAGCATGACGCCCGAGGCAATGGCGACGAATATAAATATGAGGTTGTTCTGGTCAAGAAAAAAGTCCACGATGTATCCCGAAAACACCCTGGAAAGCAGGGCACATGCAGGGATTATAAAATGGTCCGCGATTTTCAACTTTTAGGCGATAGTTATCATGCATAAACTTGTTTTGATGCGCCACGGCGAAAGCCAGTGGAACCTGGAAAACCGCTTCACGGGCTGGACCGATGTGGATTTGACCGATACCGGTCGCGAGCAGGCCCGGCAGGCCGGAGAGCTCTTAAAACAACAAGGGTTCGAGTTCGACCTGGCCTACTCGTCTGTACTCAAGCGCGCCATACGCACGCTATGGATCGCCCTGGACGCCATGGACGCCATGTATACGCCCACCGGCCTTAGCTGGCGGTTGAACGAACGTCATTACGGCGCCTTGCAGGGCCTGAACAAGGCCGAGACCGCCGAAAAATACGGTGAAGAGCAGGTGCTGATCTGGCGCCGCGCTTATGCAATCGCGCCCAACCCCCTGGATCGCGACGACCCTCGGCATCCGCGTTTCGACCGCCGCTACGCCAAAATCAGCGCCGACAAGCTGCCGGATACCGAATGCTTGAAAGACACAGTAGAGCGTGTGCTGCCCTTTTGGAATGAATCGATCGCGCCGGCCATGCGGGCGGGGCGGCGTGTGCTGATTGCGGCGCACGGCAACAGCTTGCGGGCCCTCATCAAGCATCTGGACGGTATTTCCGACGATGACATCGTCCACCTGAATATTCCCACCGGTCAACCGCTGGTCTACGAGCTGGACGACGACTTGCGCCCCTTGCGTCATTACTATCTTGGCGATCCCGCCGAAATCGAGGCGGCAATGGCTGCCGTGGCAAACCAGGGCAAGGCAAGGAAATAAGCATGCGACGCGGGTTCGGCTTGGCAGCGCTGGCATTGTGGACTGGGCTGGCCTGCGGGGCCGAGCCCACGCTGGCTCAAAAACAGGCCCAGGCCAAGAAGCAGCAGGCCGAGCTGCGCGCGCAAATAGAAAGCTTGCAAAAGGAAATCGATAGCAGCGTATCGTCGCGGCGCGATGCCGCAAATGAATTGAAGGCATCCGAGTCGGCCATTTCCTCTACCAGCCGGCGCTTGGCCGAACTGGCTGCGCGGCATGACGAGGCAGAGCAGGAACTGAAGCGCATCGATGCGCAAACCGTGCAGCAGAAAAGCGAGCTTGGCCTGCGCCAGCATGAATTGGGCGATCAGCTGCGTGCCCAGTATGCCAGCGGCTTGTCGCCCTGGACTGCCTTGCTGTCGGGCGATAACCCCCAGGTCGTGGGCCGGGATCTCAGCTATCTGGGCTACATCACTGAAGAGCAGGCACAGGCGGTAAAGGCCGTGCGGCGGGCCATCGACGCGCTGGCCGCCCTCCAGGCCAAGACAGAGGCGGGCAAGAAAGAGCTGGCGCAATTGGCGCAGGAAACCACTGAGCAGAAACAGGAACTGGAAAAGCAGAAGGAGCAGCGCCAGAAAGTCCTGAGCCGCATCGAGGACCAGTTGAAAGAGCAGCGCGGTCAGGCCGAGCGTCTTGAACACAACGACCAGCGCCTGGGTGGATTGATTTCCGGCCTGGAAAAAGCCATTGCCCGGCAGGCCGAAGAGGCCCGTATCGCCGAACAGCAGCGTCGCGCCGAAGCCGCGCGACGTGCGGAGCAGGCTCGCCAGGCGCTAGAGCGCGAGCGTGCGCAGGCCCGTAAAGCCGAACAGGCTGCCCGCGAGGCGCAAGAAAAGGCACAGCGGCAGCGCGATGAGCTGGAAGCCGAAAAGGCGCGCATTCAAGTGGAACAGGCCAGGGCCCGGTCCAGGGCGGCCGAAGAGGCAGTATCGCGCGGTCCGGCGCCCGCTGCCAGCGCCGAGTCGGCGACGGTGCAGGGTTCCGCAGCAGGTCAGGTCAAGTCGTCGCGTCTTGAGCCTGCTGGGGGCTTCAAGGGCCTTGCCAAGGGCATGCCTTACCCCGTGCAGGGCCAGGTGCAGGGCAAGTTCGGTGCCGAGCGTCCCGAAGGGGGGCTGTGGCGCGGGATTGTATTGCGTTCACCCGAAGGCGCGGCAGTGCATGCTATTGCCGCCGGCCGGGTCGTCTACGCCAATTGGCTGAGCGGCTTTGGCAATATCATGATTATTGACCATGGCGCCAAATACCTAAGCGTGTATGCTTACAACCAGAGCCTGCTGAAACGTGTTGGCGATATCGTCGCTGCGGGCGATGCAGTGGCGACGGTGGGCGCGACGGGCGGGCAGGTCGAACCAGGCCTATACTTTGAAATCAGGCATCAGGGAACCCCCGTGAACCCACTGCTTTGGTTAAAGCGGTAATTTCGTTACTATTTGCCTGACGCCTCTGTTTGCGTCTTTTTTTGAAATTACTTCGGGAACGTGCATGAGCACTCGCAGGTTTGGCAGTTTCGGTTTGGTGATCGTTGGCGCGCTGGGCGGTGTATTGATCAGCCTTGGCATAACGGCGGCCGCGCAACGGGGCGATCCCCTGCCGCTTAAAGAGCTGCAGCAATTCGCCAACGTGTTCGCCGCCATCAAAAGCAGCTACGTAGAGCCCGTTACCGATAAGCAGCTCATTGGTGATGCCATCAAGGGCATGTTCAGCGACCTGGACCCGCACTCCACTTATCTGGACGCCGAGGCGTTCAAGGAAATGGAAGCCATCACTCAGGGCGGTTTTGGCGGCCTGGGCATCGAGATCGGCAGCGAAGACGGCATGCCCAAGGTCATTTCACCTATCGAAGACACGCCTGCCGCCCGTGCCGGCATTTTATCGGGCGACCTTATCACGCACATCGCCGGCAAGCCCACCAAGGGCATGACGCTGAACGAGGCCATCAAGCTGATGCGTGGCGAGCCCAAGACTCCTATCGTGCTGACCATTAAGCGGCAAGGTAAAGAAAAGCCCCTGACCATTCATATTGTGCGCGACCTGATCAAGGTGCGCAGCGTGCGCAGCAAAATGTTGGACAACAATATCGCTTACGTGCGTATTGCCCAGTTCCAGGAGCGCACGGTCGAAGACCTGGCCAAGCAGCTGAAGTCGCTAAGTCCTAAATCGGCGCCCAAGGCGCTGGTGCTCGATCTGCGCAACGATCCGGGCGGCCTGCTCGACAGCGCCATAGGCGTATCGTCCGCATTCCTGAAGCCCGATGTGCTGGTCGTGTCCACCAAGGGGCGCATTCCATCCTCCAACCGCGAGTACTTCGCCAAGTCGGACGACTATATGCGCAATAGCCTGGACGGCGGCGCACAAGCCGGCAGCAGCGTAGCCGATTGGGCCAAGACCGTGCCCATGGTGGTACTGATCAACGTGGGCTCGGCATCGGCGTCCGAAATCGTGGCCGGAGCCTTGCAAGACCATAAGCGCGCCAAGATCATCGGCAATCGCAGCTTTGGCAAGGGATCAGTGCAAAGCGTATTGCCGCTTAGCGAAGACACCGGCATCAAGCTGACGACGGCGCGTTATTACACGCCGGCAGGGCGATCCATTCAGGTAACCGGCGTCGATCCCGACATCACGGTCGACGATACCGCGCAGGGCAACTTGTTCCGTCTTCCGCGCGAAGTCGATCTGCAGCGGCATCTGGTCAACGGCAATGCGCTTGAAGAAGAAGCCGACACGCCCGAAGCCCAGGACGACAAGGCCGATCTCAAGATGTTCGAGTTCGGCGGCGCCGACGACTACCAGCTACAGCAGGCAATCAATTTTCTTGAAGGCCGTCCCGTCAAGAAAAACGATCCTGCCGCGGTAGTCGCCAAAGCCGAAAAACCGGCAACTGCCAGTCAGCCCGCCAACGGTAAATCGTCTGCAACAGAAAAAAAAAGCCCGCTAAGCCCCGCTGAGCCCGGAATAGAGCGCTATCGAATCACACCCAGCGGGGTCGTGCCGGTATCGAAATGAACGATTTGCAGTTGCTGCGGTATGCGCGACACATTCTGCTGGACGAGTTCGGCATAGAAGGGCAAGAGCGGCTGCTGGCCTCGCGGGTATTGATTGTTGGGGCGGGCGGCTTGGGGTCGCCGGCTGCTTATTACCTGGCTTCAGCGGGTGTGGGCCATATCGTGCTGGCCGATGACGACCAGGTCGAACTTAGCAATCTGCAAAGACAAATCCTGCATACCACCGACCGCATAGGCCAGGCCAAAGCTGAATCGGGCAAGCAGGCCTTGCTGCAATTGAATCCTCAAATTCGCATCGACGCGGTGGTTGCACGACTGACCGGCGACGCGCTGGAGCAGCAGGTGCGCCAAGCCGATCTGGTTCTGGACTGCTGTGATAACTTTGCTACCCGGCATGACGTGAACCGCGCCTGCGTAAAGTATGGCAAGCCCCTGGTGTCGGGGGCGGCAATACGCTTTGCCGGGCAAGTCAGTGTCTTCGACCTACGCCGTGATGATGCCCCCTGCTACCACTGTTTGTTTCCAGAGGCCGACGACGTCGAAGAGCTGCGTTGCGCCACCACGGGCGTTTTAGGCCCTCTGGTGGGCATGGTGGGCAGTATGCAGGCGGCCGAGGCGATCAAGCTGATTGCGGGCATGGGCGAGACCATGGTGGGGCGCATGCTTTGCCTGGATGCGCTTACCATGCAGTGGCAGACCATACGCTTTAAGCGCGATCCGGCTTGCCTGGTGTGCGCAAGCCGTGGTGTCCCACCAGAAGACGGCCTATAGATTTGATCTTCACGTCCACATAAGGGCTGCGGCCGCTGTGCAAGGACGAAAACGGCGTACCCGGGTGGAATATATGTACGGTGCGCATGCCGACTTGTCTGGCGCCTTTCAGGTTGCGCAGCGTGTCTTCGACCAGTACTACGCGTCGGGCCGGCACGCCCAGGCGTGCCAGGGTTTGTTGCATTAGCGCGACCGAAGGCTTGGGCCGCAGCCTGCCTTGTAAATTCATGTGGTCGATGGCCCAAACGCATTCAAAATGGTGCAGTATGCCCAGTGTCTTCAATACTTCACGAGCATAGTCTTGCGGCGCATTGGTCAGCAGAATCTTGCGTCCCTTGAGCCGTCGTAGTTTGTGCGCCAGCCCGGTTTCCGAATGAACCAGCGGTGCCACTTCGAAATCATGGCTAAGCTTCAGGAAGGCGTTGGCATTCGCACCGTGGTGGCGCACCATGCCGATGACGGTCGCGCCATAGCGTTTCCAATACTTGGCGCGCAAGGCATTGGCGCTGTCGGAATCCATGT
>DATCYE010000129.1:0-3574 GCA_036570485.1 Pusillimonas sp.
CATAGTAAAGTGGCGCCCCTGTTCGTAAAGTACGAAATAAGCCACTAATTGACGGCCAGTTCCGGGAATGCGCGGGCAGGCGCTTCGATAAAATGCTGTTATGTATAAGTTTTTTGCCCTATTCGCCCTGGCAGCAGGCGCCCTGGCCCCCACCCCAGCCTGGGCCGCAGCATCCGGCCAGGCCCTGCCCGTGCAGGACCCTGCCCTGGTCGTGGCCGAGGTAGAGCAGTTCCTGCAAAGCCAGGCCAGCAACTACCCGGGGTCGGTTCATATAAACATAGACGCGCCGCGCATCGCGCGCCAGACGGCCTGCGAGCAGTTGCAGGCTTTTCTTCCCAGCGGCCAGCGCCTGCGCTCGCGCATGACGGTGGGCGTGCGCTGTATGGCGCCCGAGCCCTGGACCAGCTACGTGCAGGCCAGCCTCAGCATCCAGGGCTACTACTATGTAGCCAATCGCAATATACAGTCCGGCGATGTCATAGGGTTGGACGATATGGGCGCGCGTGAAGGCGATATCCTGCGTCTGGCCAGTGGTGTGGTGTTCGACCCCAGCCAAGCCGTGGGCTACATTGCATCGCAACGTATTTCGGCTGGTACGCCGATCAAGTCGCGAGCGCTCCGCGACCCCGACTCCATACAGCGCGGTCAGGCTGTGCGCACTGAGGCGCGCGGTACCGGTTTCGTGGCCACCGGCGAAGGCCAGGCGCTGCAAAGCGGCGCGCCAGGCACGCAAATCCAGGTGCGATCGAGCTCCGGGCAAATCGTAAGCGGCACCGTGCTGAACGCCAATACTGTCCTGGTGATCATGTAGGCAGCGACAATCTTGATATGTAACAAGCCTGGCGCCGACGTAAGATTCCGTAAAAACAGACAACAAGGCTAAAGTTTGCCCGCTATTGGCCGTAAAAGAACACAGCAAACAAAGTAAACTAGTCGCCAGTTCCCGGAGATCGTCTTGAAAATCACCTCACCCTCGTTAAAAGGTCCAACTGCCAGCCCTATCGCCAGCGGCCGGAACGATGCGGCCGGTGCAAGCGTGTCTTCCGCCACGACTGCCGGCAGTAACGGCAAAGTCGATTTAAGCGCCGCCGCGCGCCATTTATCGAATCTGCAAAACAGCGACAACGACGTCAATGTAGCGCGCGTCCAGGAAATCCGCGACGCCATCGCCTCGGGTCAATTAAAAATCGACCCCAGCCGCATCGCCGATGGCCTATTGGCCAGCGTGCGCGATTTGCTGAAGTAATCCACCTCTTTGCCCCACCTTATTTTCATGAACGACGCGCTTGCCCAGCTACATACCTGCCTGAACCAGGAAACCGAACTGGTACAGGATTTCATCACGGTACTTGAAGCCGAAGCTGCGGCCTTGACCGAGGGTGGTGGAGAACAGGCGCTAACCGAAAGCACGGCCCGAAAAAACAGCTATGCCGAAAAACTGGCCCAGCTGTCCGAGCGTCGCCTGGCTTTGCTGACACAGTTGGGCTATAGCGCCGACAGGGCCGGCCTGGATGCCGCCGCCCAGGAACATGCCCAGTTGCAGGCCCCGTGCCGCCAGCTTTACGACAATGCTCGTCAGGCCAGCGAACTGAATACATCGAACGGCATCATCATCGACACCTTTCTGACCCACAATCAGCAAACGCTGGAAACCCTGCGCAGTCTTGCCGGCATCGGCAATTTATACGACGCCAGCGGTCGCACCCACGCCGGCGCCAAAGGCCAGACCCGCAATATCAAGGCGGGCTAGGGGTACCTGCCCCCACGCTGCGCGTGGCTACGGGCCAACCATTTCCTTCAAAGCGAAAAGCTTGAACAAGCCCGTCGCGGCCAGGCTTGCGGGCAGTTCGGGTTTGCCGCCGGCCAGGCTGGCGGCGACCGCGCGTGCGGTGGTGGCCCGGCTGTCTTGCTTCAGTTGCCAGGTGGCCAAACCCGACTGAACCGCCGTCAAAGCCTTCTTCTGCAAAGACCCGGCCTCGCTGCGCGGGGCCAGATTCTGCCAGCAGCGCGCGGCGTAACGCATGCCCTGCCGCGCTTCCGCGCGGATCAACAAGCCGCCCGCCAACCATTCGGGTGTAGCGGCCGGCCCAACCATGCGAGCAAGCCCCAGCAGCGTCTTGACGACGGTGCCGTCGCTGCGTTTAAGGATGCGCAGGGAAACCAGCTGCACGTCCATAGCTTCTTGCCCACGCATGACTAAACTGACTTTTTCAGTGGCTACCCATAAAACCACGTCGCCGGCGGTATGCCCCGCCAGTTCGCCCAAAGCAGGCAATTGCGCTGCTTCGATAGGTGCATGAACCAAGGTCTTGGCCACAGCACCGGCCGTGCTTGCGCAAGAATCGAATGCGATGCGGGTCGTGGCCGTGCATTGCGCCAGCCAGTCGACGCGCAAGGCATCGACTCGCCTTAACAAGGCCTGGCTGGCACCGTCGAACAGATGAACCATGGGTACTTGCCCGTGATTGCCGGCCAGCCATTGAATCTGATGATGCAGGGCGTCGCCCGCGCTGGGCGCATGCTGGGCGGTGGCGCCGCAGGACGACAGCCAGCCATCGGCAAAACTCAGTTGCTGCATAGGTGTGGTCAGCGCCTGCCCGCCATCGTCGATCAGCAAAGCGGCGCGCAAATAACCCCGGCCGCCCGACTGCGTGGCGACAGCCGCCTGATCATGCACAGCCAGCACGCGTCGTCCGCTGTCGGCCAATTCGTTCTGCGCGACCCGGATCATATGCCGGACATAACCGTCCAATAGCGTGGGATCGGGCTTTGCATTGGTATAGCTGCGCCATAAATCGTAGGCCTCGGACACCGATGCCTGGTCGTCGATATAAGCGCTTGCGGCATGCAGATCGTCCATCGTCAGGCCCGAACCGGGTCCGCCGGCCATGGACAGCAGGCCGGGCAGCAGGCGTTTGCGCCGACTTTCGGCGGCTGCGGCCTGGCTTGTGTCTTCGGGCACCTTAGTCAGAGACATCAGCGCGGCAAAATCGGCCTCGGTCGGCGCGTACAGGGCGCTGGCCTGTTGATTGTGCGCCAGAGCCTGATCGACCAGCTCGGCCGCGTTCGGCAGTAACAGGTTTTCGGGTACCTTCTGGCCATTGGATACATAATGTATGGGCAGTTGGTAGCGTATGGCCGTATCCAGAGCCGCGCCCAGCCGACTGGCTTCATCGATCTTGGTGATAATGCAACCTATGGGCGGCGAACCGCCATCGCCGGCATAGGTGCGAGCAACCTCGTCCAGGGTGTCGCCATGGCTGGAGGCATTCAGGACCAGCAGGCGATTGACCCGCCGGCCCGAACTGGCCAGCATGGCCGCCTGCTCGGAAATATAGCGGTCGCGCTGGCTGATACCCACGTTATCGATCAGTATGGTCTGTTCCGGGGCGATGCCCTGCACGATGCGGCGCAGTTCTTGGGCATCCTGCACCACATGCACCGGCACGCGCAGCATTTGGCCGTATATTTTCAGTTGCTCGTGTGCTCCGATGCGATAGGTATCGGTGGTCAGCAGCACCAGGCTGTCCGGTCCGGCGCGGCGCACGCAGCGCGCGGCCAGCTTGGCAATGGT
>DATCYE010000130.1:0-8013 GCA_036570485.1 Pusillimonas sp.
GGCCACCCACAGCTTGCGATCGTATATGGCTTGCGTGCGCGCCAGGCTCCAGATCAGTCCGTGGCCCAGGCGCGACTTCTCGGTGGGGTGCAGCTCGGTCGCCCAGGGCTCGGCCAGGATATTCGGGTCGATATCGCTCTCTTCGCGATTGGGATCAATATAAGTGCGCGGAAAATTGGCTGCCAGCAGGGATCCGCCCACCGACGGTAGCGCCTGCCACAGCTCATCGACATAGGTGTCTTCACCGGAACGCAAAACCGACACCGGCAGACAGCTTTGGAAATCGGCGGGGTAGATGACCCCGCTATGCGGCGAATCGCATACCAGCGGTATGGCACTACAAGTGGGTAAAGACAATACATAGGGGTCGAACTCGGAATCGGCGAATCTCATGTCGTCTCCTGAAATTGGACAGCGTTCTGTTTATTGTTGGGATGCACATCGTTCAAATGGCAGGCGCTGGAATGCAGGGCCCCGCCCTCTGCCGTGTCGACTTGCTTCAGCAAGGGGCGTTCCACCCTACATCTATCCATGACATAAGGACAACGCGGATGAAAGGCGCAACCCGACGGAGGGCTAAGGGGCGAAGGCAGTTCGCCCTTGATGGGATCGAACTGGCGCTGGTCGGCGCGCAAGGCCGGCAGCTCTTTAATAAGAGCCTGCGTATACGGGTGCTTGGCGCGGCTGAAAATCGTATCGGTGTCGGCGATCTCAACGATGCGCCCCAAATACATGATGGCCACGCGGTCTGAAATATGGCTGACCACGCCCAGGTTGTGGCTGATGAAAAAATACGTCAGCGCAAATTCCCGGCGCAGTTGCATGAACAGGTTCAGCACTTGCGCCTGTATGGAAACGTCCAGCGCCGCCACCGCCTCGTCGCACACAATGACCGAAGGCTTTAGTGCCAGCGCCCTGGCTATGCCTATGCGCTGACGCTGGCCGCCCGAAAACTGATGCGGATAACGAAACCGGTAGGCCGGATCCAGCCCCACTTTTTGCATCAGGCCGGCCACGTAAGCCTCTTTGCCCGCGCGGGTGCACAGGCCATGCACCACCGGACCCTCGCCGATAATGTCTATAACCCGCATGCGTGGATTCAGCGACGAGAACGGGTCCTGAAAAATCATTTGCACGCCCAGTTCGTATTCGCGCCGGGCCGCGCCCGTCAATTGACTGATGTTGCGCCCTTTATAAAGTATCTGGCCAGAGCTTGGCGGCAGAATGCCCGTAAGCATGCGGCCCAGGGTGGATTTCCCGCAACCCGACTCGCCCACAATACCGATGACCTCGCCGGCCACGACATCCAGATCGACGCCCGCCACGGCCTGCACCGATTTCGGTTTATCGCCGCCTTTAAGCATGCGGCCCAGTCGCTCCAGCATGTCGGACGGTTGTGTGTATGCACGCTGCACATCGCGCAGCGCCAGGATAATTTCCTGCTGGCTCATGTCTGCGCCCCCTTATGCCAGCAGCTTACCCACTGCCCCGGCGCGGCTTCTTCCAGCACAGGATCTTGGGCGCATTGTTCCGTAGCTCGGTAGCAGCGCGAACGAAATGGGCAACCCGCAGGCAAGTTCAATAAGGACGGCGTCGACCCCGGTATCTGGAAAAGCTCGTTGCCACGGGTGCGCACCGACGGAATCGACGAGATCAGGCCGTGGGTGTACGGATGCTGCGCAGCCCGGACAATGTCCCGCGTGGGCCCTGTTTCAACGATGCGCCCTGCATACATGACCGCCAGCCTGTCGGCCAGGCCCGAAACAATCGCCAGATCGTGCGTAATCCAGATAAGCGCTGTGCCCATTTCACGGCACAGCTTCTGCACCTCGTACAAAATCTGACCCTGTATGGTGACATCCAGCGCCGTGGTGGGTTCGTCGGCAATAATCAGTTGCGGCGAGTTAAGCAACGCAATCGCAATGGCGATGCGCTGGCGCATACCACCCGACAGATGATGCGGGTACACCAGCAAGCGCTCTTGCGGCGACGGTATGCCCACCATGCCCAGCACCTGTACGGCGCGATCGCGCGCGGCCTTGCGCGACACCCGCTCGTGCGCCCGGATAGCCTCTATCATTTGCGTGTCCACCCGCAACACCGGGTTCAGGGTCATCATCGGGTCTTGAAATATCATCGCCATGTCGCGGCCGCGCAATTGCCGGTACTGCTCGCGTGTCAGATCGCGCAAGTCGCGGCCATTGAATATCATGCGCTCGGCCTGCATGCGACCGGGGTATTCGACCAGATTCATCAATGAAAAGCCGGTAATGCTTTTGCCCGAACCCGACTCGCCCACCAGGCCCAAAATTTCGCCATGGCGCAGTTGCAGCGATACACCGTCTACGGCCTTAACCACGCCGTCGCGTGTATGAAACCAGGTTTTAAGGCCTTGCACATCCAGCAGCAGATCGCCGGAGCTGGCTTGGGCCTGTTCGCTGCGGTCGGCAAGGGTGGCGTATTCAGTCATGGTCGCCCCCCTAGATCTCGTTGCGCGGATTAAGAATATCGCGCAAATGATCGCCCACCAAATTGATGGCAACGACCACCAGCGCCAGAGCAATCCCCGGGAAGAAAGAGATCCAGTAATTACCGGACAGCAAAAATTCGAAGCCATTGGAAATCAGCATGCCCAGCGACGGCTCGGTCACCGGCACGCCCACGCCCAGGAAGGACAGCGTGGCCTCTAGCGCAATGGCGTGTGCCAGATCGATGGTGGCAATAACCATTAGCGGCGGTATGCAGTTGGGGAAGACATGGCGCCATAAAACGCGCTGCCACGACAGCGACATGCAGCGCGCCGCCTTGACGTATTCGCGGTTGCGCTCGACAATGGCCGCGCCCCTGGCCGCCCGCGCAAAATACGCCCACTGTACGGCAATCAAGGCATAGATCACCTTGTCCACGCCTTTGCCCAACACCGCCAGCAATATCAACGCCACCAGTATCGACGGAAAGGACAACTGGATATCGACAATACGCATCAGCAAGGCATCGATGCGTCCGCCGAAATAGGCCGACACAAGGCCCACCACAGCACCAATCAGGAAGGCCACCGAAACCGATACAAAGCCCACGAACAGGCTGATGCGCAGACCGTACAGAATGGCCGAAAAAACATCGCGCGCCTGCCCGTCGGTGCCCAGCCAATAGGTCAGCGTGCCGTCCATATTGGTGCTGCCCGGCGGCATCTTGGAGTCCATGATGTCCAGCGTACCGATATCAAAGGGATTTTGGGGCGCAATCCACGGCGCAAACACCGCCAGCGCCAAGCATATAAGCAGCAGAATCAGGCCGAACACCGCCAGCTTGCTGGACATAAACTGGGCCACAAAAACACGCCACAGGCTTTCGTGAGCCGGCATCACCGGCGCCGTCTGCCCCTCTGCCGGCACGTCTGCCTGGCTAGCGATGGAATCGAGCTGCGGCCCGCTCATGCCGAAGCCTCCAGCCGCACGCGCGGATCCAGAATGGTGTAGCCGATATCGACCACCAGGTTCAGCGTGGCCAGGAACACCACCGTCAACATCAAATAGGCCACCACCACTGGACGATCAAGAGTAATGATGGAATCGATCAGCAGCTTGCCCATGCCCGGCCACGAAAAAACGGTTTCGGTGACGACCGCAAAAGCAAAGACCTGACCGTATTCCAGCCCGCCTATGGTCACGATGGGTATAAGAATGTTCTTTAACAGGTGTACGCCCAGCACGCGCCTTTCACGCAAGCCCTTGGCGCGCGCAAACTTGATGTAGTCTTGCGGCAGGCATTCGCGCGTGGCGGCCCGCGTGACCCGGATGATAAGTGCGCACTTGGCCGTGGCGATGGTGGCGGCCGGCAACAACAGGCTTTTCAGCCCTTCCCAATTGAATACGCTTAGCTCAAGCGGGCCGAACGACTCAACCGGCCCACGCCCTCCGGCCGGCAACCAGCCCAGCACGACCGCAAACAGCATGATCAGCATCAATCCCACCCAGAAATTGGGCAAGGAAAACCCCAGAACCGAACCCGTCATAATGCCGCGCGCCCCAAAGCTGTTGGGCTTGAGGCCCGCGTAAACGCCCAGGGGTACGCCTATGGCCAGCGACATGAACATGGCCAGCGTGGCCAGTTCCAGCGTGGCCGGCATGCGCTCCAGAATCAGCCGCATGGCCGATTCACCCGTCAGGAAGCTGTTGCCGAAATCCAGGTGTATGGCCTTGCCCAGGAAGATCAAGTACTGATGCCACAGGGGAAGGTTCAGCCCCAAGGACTGGCGTATCAGTTCACGCTCGGCATCGGTGGCCTCGGGGCTGGCCAGCATCAGCACCGGGTCGCCGACCAGATAAAGGCCGGCGAACACCAGTGCCGACATGATCAGCACCACAAGCAGCGTTTGCAGTAAGCGGCGAACAATAGCCGATAGCACCGAACCCGCCCTGCGCTATTTGGCTAGCGTCATGTACTGGGCCAGTGTCATCTGGTCGGCGCGCCCCCCATAGCGGATGTCCTTTTTCATGGCCCAGACCGAGAGCTCGAATTGCAAGGGCAGGATGCCATAGTCGTCCATGGTCAGGCCGCCGGCCTTTTGCAGCAGTTGCGCGCGCTTGTCGTCATCCAGGGTTTTGGATGCCTCCATAACCAGCTTGTCTACTTCGGGATTAGAGTATTTGCTCCAGTTGGTTGTGCCCAGGCCTTGCGCGGGCGTCTTGGTTACCACCAGCGAGGTCAGCGGATTAAGCATTTCACCCGAACTGGCTGCCCAGCCCGCCAGATACGTGCTGAACGCATAGGCATTGCGCTGCTTGAAGAAAACCGGCGGCGCCATGGTTTCCACATCGGTCTTGACACCAATGCGCGCCCACATCGAGGCCACTGCCTGGGCTATGCGCTTGTCATTGGTGTAGCGCCCCGCCGGGGAACCCAGCGACAGCGTGAACCCATTCGGGTAGCCCGCTTCGGCCAGCAGCTTCTTGGCCTGCGCGGAATCAACCACGGCAGCCTTGGAGTACTTTTCGGAGGTGCCGAACGCCGGATAAGCCAGCAGATTGCCGGCCGGCAGGCCTACGCCGTCCATGATGCGCTCGACGATGGCCTTGCGGTCTATGGCCAGCGACAAGGCATGGCGCACGCGCTGGTCGGCCAGGGGGTTCTTGCCATCGGTACCCGACATTCCGGGCGGCACATCCTTGCCCTGGTTAAGCGCAATATAAATCACGCGCACCGAAGGCGTTTCCTGGATGTGCAGGTTCTTGTCTTTTTTCAGCCTGGGCAGGTCGTCGGTGGGAGGATCTTCGATAAGGTCCACATCGCCGGCCAGCAATGCCGCGACCCGCGCGGCGGAATTGGAAATAGGACGGTATATGACCTTGTCCCAGGTGGGTTTTTCACCCCAGTAATGGTCGTTGCGCTCGAACACAATTTCGGCGCCGCGTTTCCAGGACACAAATTTATAGGGACCGGTACCCACCAGCCCGTCGCCGCGATTGAGCTCTACCGTGGTTTTGCCTTCAGGGGCCGGCCCGGCGGCGGCCTTGTGCGACATGATGGGCACCATGGACAAGTTGGCCAGCAACACGGGCGAAGGCCCCTTGGTGGTAATGCGCACCGTCATGGGATCGGGCGCCTCGACCTTCTCGACCGTGCTTAGATACAGCGAATACGACGATGGGCTGTTGGGCACCTTGGGCACGCGCGCATAAGTAAACAGGACATCTTCGGCGGTAAAGGGCGAACCATCGGCAAACTTCACGTTGGGGCGCAACTTGAAGGTCCAGACATTGCCATCGACCGTCCAGGACTCGGCCAGCGAGGGCACGGGTTTGGCGTTGCCATCGGTGCGCACCAACGGATCGAACAGCGTTTCCGACAACTGCGTGTTGGGTGTCAGCGAATGGAACTGCGGATCCATCGAGCTGGGCTCGGAACGCAGCGCAATGGTCAGGTCGCGCGCCTGCGCCAGGCCTGACAGGGTTATGAAACTTGCGGCCAAAGCCGATAACAGAATGGTTTTGCGTAGAGACTTCATGGTTATGCTGCCCTTTGTATGAATCAGTTAGACGGGTAAGCCAATAACACTGCGGAAGAACACACTGCAGAAGAACAAAAAACGCTCCACATCGGGAGACATGGAGCGAGTGTAGCGAGCTAAGCGTAGTTAAATGATCGGTATTTTCCCCATGAAAGGTATGAAGTTATTGCACTGAACCGATCATGTATTCAACCGCAGCCCGCAAAGTAGCGTCGTCGGCCGACGATGCGCCCCGGGGCGGCATGGCACCCTTGCCTTTAAGAGCCACCGCCATGATCGAGTCCATACCCTTGGCGATCAGCGGACTCCAGGCGGCCTTGTCGCCCAGCTTGGGAGCATTGGCTACCCCCGTGCTATGGCAGGCAATGCAAGCCGATTTGTACAGCTTCTCTCCGGCGGGATGCCCCGTTGCCTTGCTTGCGCCTGCAACAGCCACCGTTTTTGCTGCGGGGGCAGCAGCAGCCTGTTTCTTGACCTTGGCCTCCAGCATAGCGGCGCTTTCCTGGGTGATGGGACCAGGCGCTTTGATCTGTTTCATCAAATCGTCGTTCCATTTACCATCGACCACAAAGTGCCCTGCCGCGCCCAGCTCGAATGCCTCGATCAGATTATGGTTGACGTAGGCATACACGCCAGGCTGCTTGAAGGTATACAGCGCCGCACCGGCCGAGCCACCGCGTATGAACCAGGTCTCCAGGTTCTTCTCAGGCGCGTTGGCAAATTTGCCCGTTTCCCATACCCAGTCGCCGTGACCTCCGATAAGGTGCGGACGCGTATCGCGATTGGCCTGCGAATGGATCATCAGCACGGTTTCACCCACCTTGGATTTCATGGCGCCCTCGCCGGTCAATGCGCCAACCTTGCCGTTGAACACCACGTGCGTGGGCGTAAGCGTGCGCATCACTTCCACCGTATCGGTATAGCTGTCAGCCAAAGTCTTGTAGTCTTTGTACTTGCCGTTTTCATCCTTCGGTATGTACAGATCGAACTCGCCTATGGTGTAGGCCTTGTCGTAATGCAAGGGCTTGCCCTCGGGGTCTTTAAGGCCCTCGCGCGGCAGAACCATCAAGGTTCCGCTCATGCCCGACACCACATGCCAGGGCACCATGCCTTCGGGCGCGCAGTGATAAACAAAAACCCCGCTGCGGTCGGCCTTGAAGCGCATAGTGGCCTGCTCGCCCGGATTCACATTGGTCAGCTTGGCGCCGCCCAGCGCGCCGGTGGCGGCGTGGAAATCGACGTTATGTGGCATGGCGTTGGTGGCCGGATTAACCAGCGTTATCTCGACATAATCGCCTTCGTGCACCACCATGGTCGGGCCCGGCATGGAACCATTGAACGTCATGGCCTGCATCGTGGTGCCCTTATCGTCGATTACTATCTTCTTCTCTTCGATATTCATGCGAAACTGAACGACCTTGGGGCCCGACGTGGCTTTCTGCTCGTGCGCATGCACCATGGGCGGCGCAACCAGGTCCACCTTGACGCGATCCAGCTTATCGGCCGTGTCTGCCAGTGCGGGCGCACCCGCCATCAGGGCGGTCATTACGGCGGCTAACAGGGTTGGACGGAACGCTTTCATTTGCAACTCCCTTCTCATCAATATGTGTCGTAAATGTCGACAGCTCTATTGAACGATCCGACGGGAATTCCTTCTTTGTTGCAGCGCAAACTTCAAAGCAGATTTATAAGGGTTATTACCAGGTAGCAACACGTTCCTCCTCATGTCAAATAGAAACACTTGCGAAGAATCAATGATTTAGCACCTAGCCCCAAAGCACCCAATGGTAGAATCAAAACATCATCAGTAGCAAGGGTAACCATGCCGTCAGAGCTTAGTCGGTCGCTGATCAAGAACCTGGATCTTTTCAGGGAATTACCCGATGCCGCGCTAGACGCGGCCCTGGAAAACGCCCAGATTTGCCGCCTGGCCGACGGCGCCGCCGCCTTCAGCCAGGGCGACGAAGCCACGCGCTTTTTCGTGCTGTTGCACGGCCATCTTA
>DATCYE010000131.1:0-13700 GCA_036570485.1 Pusillimonas sp.
AAGGCATGCGTCCACCGCGTATTAGTTGACTTAACTGGACGACAAATTCGATTTCGCGAATGCCGCAATCGCCCAGCTTGATATTGTGCACGGTGTCGACGCCGTTGCGCGCCAGGGCGCGTCGCTGCCAGTCCAGCCGTATTCGTTCGCGCAGCCCGCGCAATGCCGCCAAGGCATCGAAATCGAAATATTTTCGATAGACGAAGGGCGTGCGCAGGGTTTCCAGCTGTTCCATCTGAGGGGTTGGATTACTGTCGTCAAAAGCCTTGCACGCAATGATGCGGCCTTTCAGCCAGGCGTAGCGTTCCCATTCGCGGCCCTGGGTGACCAGGTAGTTTTCCAGAGCGTCCAGGCTCCAGGCCAGGGGGCCGGAATCGCCGTCAGGGCGTAGGCGCAGATCGCTGCGAAACACTTGGCCGTATTGGTCGATTTCCGATAGAACCGGCATCATCCGCTGAGTCACGCGGCCGTAAAACTCGTGGTGACTGATTTTGCGCCGACCCGTGGTTTCTCCTTCTTCGCCATAGAGCATGATAAGGTCGATGTCGGAGGAAACATTCAATTCTTTGCCGCCCAGTTTGCCCATGCCGACGATCAGCATTTCTTGGGGCAGGCCGGTGTTTGGGTCTATGGGCGCGCCATGGGTTTCAGCCAAGCTTGTGGCAACGCTTTTATAAGCCTGTTGTACGGCCAGATCGGCCAGTGCCGACATGGCCGTGACGACTTCCTGCAAAGACGCCAGACCGTTTATGTCGCGCAGCAGGACAGTAAAAAATACGCGATCGCGCAATTGGCGCAATATGCGCCGTACGTCGTCGATGGGTAGGGCCTGGTTGGACGGCTCGCCTTTCAGCTCATCGAACCATTGGTGGATGGCTTTGGGCGTAAGGGTTTGGCCGGCCGCGACGATCAGCCATTCCTGAAACGGGACATTGGCGCCGATCTTGCGGCGCAGGGCGCCGGACCAGCGTAACGCCGGCTCTAATATAATGGCTTCTGGCATAGGACCTGCAAGATGGACGTGGCTTAAAAAAACAGGAAGACGACAACTGTAAAACAAGTATAAGACCCAAGAAGATACCGCAAATATTACTGTTCTGGCTAATCAATCTGGCTAATCAATCTGTGTTTCGATTTTCTACTGCTTGCTTAAGAATTCTGGGCACGATAGCGCTGCTGATCTATTTTCTGCTTGCCGCCGGCTTCCTGGGAATACGTTATTGGGTGCTGCCCAATATCGACGACTGGCGTCCTCAGATAAGCCAGGCTTTGTCGTCCATGCTCGATACCGATGTCAGCATGGGTGAAATCAAGGCGCAATGGACGGGCTTGAACCCCCAGCTTGAAATTGCCAATGTGGCCTTTACCGGCCAACGGCGTCAGATGCTTTTGACGCTGCCCAAGCTGCGGGCGACCGTGAGTTGGCGCAGCATTTTTTCCCTGACTCCGTTGTTTGTCAGCCTGGATGCGCACGGCATCGATCTGGATGTACGGCGAGATCGGGATGGACGGCTTAGCATGCTGGGCCAGTCTTTTGATCTTGATTCGAGGCAGGCACGCTCCGATGATGAATCGGGCAAATTTGTGGACTGGTTGGTGGGGCAGCGCCGGATTGCATTAAGCGATGCCACCATACGCTGGACGGACGAAACCCGTAATTCGCAAGCCTTGGTACTGCGCGGTGTAACGCTCAATATACTCAAGCAGGGGATGGAACACCGTTTTTCCCTGGTGGCCAAGCCACCGCCCGAGCTGGGCGAGTCACTGGACGTACGTGGCGCCTTTCGGCAGGCGGGCAAGGGTAGTTCCGCGCATGTTTCCATTGCAGACGTTAGCGGCCAGTTGTATGCGCGCGTGGAAGATTTGCGGCCCTTGGGCTGGTCGCCGTGGCTGGATTGGCCGCAAAATATGAAATCCGGTCAGGTGTCCGCGCAGAGCTGGCTACAGTTCGGTGCCGGTGAAATACAGCGCATTACGTCGGACGTCAGCGTAAGCCAAGGGTACTGGGATTTCGTCAGCGGAGTGAAGGTCCAGGCCGATTTCCTGCGCCTGTACTTGGCCGGACCCTGGCAAGGCTATAAAAGGCTGCTCGATGATGGCTTGCCGACGGCAGCGGTTCAAGCGGGTGACGCGGCGCCGATAGAGTTTCGCCTGTTGTCCCGCAAACTAGACGTTCTGGCGCCCGACATCTTTGAATACCCCTTGGATTTCGACCATATCGGCGCTCAGGGCAGCGTCCAAAGTCTGGCTGGCGCGCAGATCCGGGTGCAGGCGGATCAGGCAGATGTGGTGAATCGGGATATGGAGGCCCGTTTGCAGGGTAGCTGGCGCCAGGGCGGGGACGGGCCCGCAGGGCTGGTCGATCTGCGCGGTCATTTCAAGCGGGCGCTGATTACCGCCATAGACGAATACCTGACCAATACCGTGAACCTGGACGCGCGGGAATGGATGGCCAAAGGCTTGGTGGACGGGCAGATTGTGGACGCCGACCTGCTTTTGCGGGGCGACCTGGAGCATTTTCCTTTTCAGCAAGATCCGGCCCGTGGGGATTTCACGGTAAAGGGCGATTACACCGGTGGCATTATCGATTACCTGCCGCCCGAAGCGGATACGCTGGGCTGGCCGCGCCTGACCGACATGCAGGGCACTGTGCTGCTGGATCGGGCTGATTTGCGGTTGGTGGCCGAGCAGGCCAACATGTGGCCGACATCGGGGCTGCCTATTCAACTGAAGAATGTGCAGGCACGGATACCGAATATTGAAGAGAACTCGGTGCTTGGAATACAGGGCGAAACCACGGCCAAAGGCGAAGCCTATCTGGCGCTGATGGCGCATTCGCCGTTGGGAGAAATGCTGGATGGTATTTTCGACCAGGCAAGTACCGATGGTGTTTGGGAGGTGCCGCTGTCTTTGTCCATTCCTTTGCTGCACAGCCGCGACAGCACGGTCCAGGGAAGCATACGTTTTTCGGGCAGCACCTTGCGGCTAATGCCCGAAATGCCGCCTTTCCACCGGCTTAACGGCGCTATGGATTTCACCGATACCACCATTAGCACGTCGGACCTGAAGGCCGAGTTTCTTGGAGGAGCGGTCGTTGCCAGCGGTGGGGTGGGCGGCAAGCTGAAAGGCTTGCTATTGCAGGGAAATGCCACCGCCAAGTCTTTGGCAGACTATGTCGGTGTAGCAGGCATGAAGCGCCTGGACGGCAAGCTATCGTACAAAGCGACCTTGCAGCGCGGCAAGAATAAAGATTTCACCTTGAAGGCCGAGTCCGACCTGAAAGGACTGGCACTGGATCTTCCAGTTCCTTTGGGTAAGACGGTAAAGGAATCCTTGCCCATGCGAGTGGGCTGGCAGCGTTACAGCGACGGTAAAAGCATGGTGCTGAACGCGACGCTGGGCGAGCAGGTCAACGCTCGTTTTCTGCACCGCGAGAATCAAAAGGGCGGAAGCTACTTCTATGCGGGCGCGGTCGGCGTAAATAAAAAGATTGATCCGCCGCAGGCAGACTTGAGCCTGGATATCCTGTACCCCTCGGTGGATATCGATGCCTGGCGGACCGTCGTCGATGAGTTTTCCACTGCTACCTCCAAGACAGACAAGCGCGAACGACCCTTGCTGCCCGATATCCACCAGTTACGCTTACAGGCCAAACAGGTTGAAATCCAGGGGCTTACGCTGGACGAACTGACGTTCACGGCGCGCCAACCGGAAAACACCCAGTGGCGGGTGGATATCAGTTCTTCGCAAACGGCGGGAACCCTGTATTGGCGCGAAGCCGAGGGCAGGATCGCGGGCCGGATCGACGCCAGCTTCGATCGTCTGTCGCTGGGGCGGGACAAAACACAGGGCGACCAGAAGGCCGGCAGCGACGATGAGGAAAGTTTTCAGATTGAAGATGATCTGGATTTTCCGGGCGTAAATCTGCGCGTCAAGGACCTTCGCCTGTATGGCCACGACGTTGGCGAGTTGTCGGTGGTGGGCGTGAATCAGGAGCGCGGACGCCTATGGCGATTGGATGAACTGAAACTGAGCAGCCCCACTGCGGTGCTGACGGGGTCGGGTGTGTGGCGTTTGAGCGGGCCCGATCGCGGCCTACAACTGGATGCGCATGTCGATGCCCAGGACTTGGGCGCCTACTTTGATCGTATCGGTTACAAGGACGTTATGAAAGGCGGTCGGGGCACCATGCAGGGCCGGCTTGAGTGGCGCAATATGCCCTGGGACTTCAGCAAAGCCGATCTGAACGGCAATATAGAGTTCAAGCTTGCGGACGGCCGGTTCAGCACGCTTAATTCGTATTCGGCACGTTTGCTGGAGCTATTGTCTTTGCAGTCGGTAAAACGCCTTGCGCGTCTGGACTTCAATCCGGCCGGCCTGACCAAAGAGGGCTTTCCCTACGATAATTTGCGCGGAACATTCGTCCTGAAAAATGGCTTGATGAGCACCAGCGATTATCGGGTGATTGGTCCGGTGGGTACTATTGTTCTGGGCGGCGAAGTCAACCTGATCACCGATACCCTGGATATGCAGGCGGTGGTCATTCCTAATCTGGACGTCAGCGGCGCAGCGATCGCGGCGGGCATCGCCATCAACCCGATTATCGGTATAGGTGCATTCCTGACGCAATGGTTTTTGCAGGCGCCACTGGCCAAGGCAATGACGGTGGAGTATCGGATCAGCGGAGACGTGGGCGATCCGCAGATCAAGGAAGTGACCGCGCCGCCCCGCGCGCAGCAGGGTGAGCCTAAGCCATAAATAACGAGCCTCAGGCGGCTGGGGCGGCGCGTCCGGCTGTTAGTAGCCGCCGCGCCGCCAGCGAGCTTAATAGATGCCTTGGTGCAGCATGGCGTCGGCTACTTTCACGAAGCCGGCGATGTTGGCGCCGTTTACATAATTGACCGATCCACCCTCCGTGCCGTGTTGCACGCAGTTTTCGTGAATGTCGCGCATGATGGCATGCAGCTTGGTATCGACTTGTTCGCGTGTCCAGTGCAGGCGCTGGGCGTTCTGGCTCATTTCCAGGCCCGATACCGCCACGCCGCCGGCATTGCTGGCCTTGCCCGGGGCATACAGGATCTTGGCGTTCACAAAGGCGTCGACCGCATCCAGGCTGGTGGGCATGTTGGCGCCTTCGGCCACACAACGCACGCCATTGGCTATCAGGGTTTTTGCATCGTCCAGTTCCAGTTCGTTTTGCGTGGCGCAGGGCAGCGCGACATCGACGGGAACGTGCCAGGGGCGTTTGCCGGCTTCATACACCAGGTTGAATTTCTTGGCATAGGTTTCGACGCGGCCGCGCTCTTCGTTCTTCAGGCGGATCAGTTCAGCCAGCTTTTCGGGCGTGAAACCGGCCTTGTCCACAACTGTGCCGTGGGAATCGGAAACCGTCACGACTTTGGCGCCCAATTGCATGCATTTTTCGATGGCGTACTGGGCCACATTGCCCGAACCCGATACCGATACGGTCCGGCCTTCTATGGACTGATTGGCATGCTTGAGCATTTCTTCGGCGAAATACACCGCGCCGTAGCCGGTGGCTTCCGGGCGGATCAGGCTGCCGCCAAAGCTCAGGCCCTTGCCGGTAAAGACGCTGGCCGACGAGTTGGACAGTTTTTTCATCATGCCGGCCATGAAGCCGACCTCGCGCGCGCCTACGCCGATATCGCCGGCAGGCACGTCTGTGTCGGGCCCCAGGTGCCGGTATAGCTCGATAATGAGCGCCTGGCAAAAGCGCATGACTTCACCATCGGATTTTCCTTTGGGATCGAAGTCGGAACCGCCTTTGCCGCCGCCCATGGGCAAAGTGGTCAGGGCGTTCTTGAATGTTTGTTCAAATGCCAGGAATTTCAGGATGGACAGATTCACCGAGGGGTGAAAGCGCATGCCGCCCTTGAAGGGGCCGATGGCCGAGCTGTGCTGGATACGGAAGCCGCGATTGGTCTGGACTTTGCCTTGATCGTCGACCCAGGAAATACGGAACTGGATAGCGCGCTCTGGTTCGACCAAGCGTTCCAGCAGTCCGTGCTTGGCATAGCCCGGGTTGCGTTCAATGAAAGGCCACAAACTATGCATCACTTCGTTGACGGCCTGCATGAACTCGGGTTGGTTCGGATCGCGGGCACGGATTTGGTCAAGGAACTGATCTAGTGTAGGTAGTTTCATCAAGAAGTGCTCTGTTGTGCGGCTGAGTGGACAAGACCCAGCAGAGATTAAAAGTAAATTCTAATATTTCGGAGTCGACACGGTTGGCCCTGTAGCGATACTTGGGGGCTTAGCGCAAGTAAGCCTCTCGCTAGAGAGGCTTACAGGTGTGTCTTGCCGCTTATTTTTTCATCATGTCGAAAAATTCTGAGTTTGTTTTGGTTGCGCGTATTTTGTCCAAAATAAACTCCATTGCTTCGATTTCGTCCATGTCGTGTATGAACTTGCGTAGCACCCAGACTTTTTGTAGAAGCTCTGGTTTGATGAGTAGTTCTTCGCGGCGCGTACCTGACTTGTTCAGGTTGATGGCCGGGTACACCCGTTTCTCGGCCAGTCGGCGTTCCAGGTGAACCTCGGAGTTACCGGTGCCTTTGAATTCTTCGTAAATGACTTCGTCCATGCGGCTGCCGGTTTCGACCAGCGCTGTGCCGATGATGGTCAGCGAGCCGCCTTCTTCGACATTGCGTGCCGCGCCGAAAAAGCGCTTGGGCCGTTGCAGGGCATTGGCATCGACGCCGCCGGTAAGCACTTTGCCCGAGGCCGGAACGACGGTGTTGTAGGCGCGCGCAAGGCGAGTGATGGAGTCGAGCAGGATGACGACGTCTTTTTTAAGTTCGACCAAGCGCTTGGCTTTTTCGATGACCATCTCGGCCACTTGCACGTGGCGGGTAGCGGGCTCGTCGAAGGTCGAGGCCACGACTTCGCCGCGCACGGTGCGCTGCATTTCAGTAACTTCTTCAGGGCGCTCGTCGACCAGCATGACGATCATGACCGCATCGGGGTAGTTCGTGCTGATGGCGTGTGCCATGTGTTGCATCATTACTGTTTTGCCCGATTTGGGGCTGGCAACGATGAGCGCGCGTTGGCCTTTGCCCAGAGGGGCAAAGATGTCCAGGATACGGCCTGTGGTGTTTTCTTCGCTTTTTATGTCGCGTTCAAGCGTCATGACCTCGTCGGGATGCAGCGGCGTCAGGTTCTCAAACATAATGCGATGCTTGATGGCCTCGGGTTGCATGCCGTTTACTTTGTCGACCTTGACCAGGGCAAAGTAGCGCTCTCCGTCTTTGGGGGTACGAACCTCGCCTTCGATGGAGTCGCCGGTATGCAGGTTGAAACGCCGGATCTGCGAGGGCGAGATATAGATATCGTCGGTGCTGGCCAGATAAGAGGTATCGGGCGAGCGCAGGAAACCAAAGCCATCGGGCAGCACTTCAAGCACGCCGTCGCCGAAAATCTGTTCGCCTTGCTTGGCCCGCTTTTTCATGATGGCAAACATGAGTTCTTGCTTGCGCAGGCGGCTGGCGTTGTCGATTTCTAGCTCGGCGGCCATTTCCAGCAGCTTCGAAACGTGCTGCGTTTTTAATTCGGTGAGGTGCATGTGAGAAGAGAGGGGGGTATTTGCAAAGTGGTGGCGAGCCCAGAATAGGCTCGCGCGCAAAACACAGGTTTACAGGGATTCGTCCAGGAACGCGCTGAGTTGGGATTTAGACAATGCGCCCACTTTGGTTGCGGCAGCCTTGCCGTCTTTAAACAACATAAGTGTGGGGATACCGCGAACGCCGAATTTTGCGGCGGTTTCGGGATTTTCGTCGACATTGACTTTAGCAATAATAACACGGCCCTTGTACTGGCCCGCGGCTTCGTCCAGCAGCGGGGCGATCATTTTGCAGGGGCCGCACCAGGCAGCCCAGTAATCGACCAGGACGGGAACGTCGGAGTTGATGACGTCGGCCTCGAAAGAGGCATCACTGACGTGTTTGATGGATTCGCTCATGATAGAAAGAAAAAGAGAATGATGGGAGATCGGAAAACTATACGGGAAGGCAGGGCAACAACACAATGTATTCTATTGATTGCGCAGTGTGATTTGTTGCGGAGTTTCAACAAGCATACCACTGTCGGGGCGACTGCGCACAGCTCGGTTTGTAGGGTGTCCGGCCGCTTCCTTGCCCATGCAAAATGCATTATCCGTAAAATACCCCCCATTCCATTTGCAAAATTCGAGAAAAAATTGGCTATACCACGTTACGACGAAGCATCCATCCGCGTTCTGAAGGGATTGGAGCCGGTGCGGCAACGGCCGGGCATGTATACCCGTACCGACAATCCCCTGCACATCCTTCAGGAAGTTATCGACAACGCCGCCGACGAAGCCCTGGCCGGTTTCGGCAAGCAGATACAAGTCACTTTGCACGCCGACGGCAGTGCGTCCATCGAGGACGATGGTCGCGGCATCCCGGTGGGCCTGCATGCCGAAGAGCATGCGCCTGTTGTCGAGCTGGTCTTCACCCGGCTGCACGCCGGTGGGAAGTTCGACAAGAAAGACGGCGGCGCCTATGCCTTTTCGGGCGGCCTGCACGGTGTTGGGGTATCCGTGACCAATGCCTTGTCCAAAAGGCTGGAGGTACGGGTCTGGCGCGATGGCGCGACACACGAATTGATTTTCGCCGGCGGCGAAGTGCTCACGCCTCTGCAAGAACTGGAACCCGTCGGTCGCAGGAAAACCGGTACCCGCGTGCGGGTTTGGCCGGATCCCAAGTATTTCGATACGGCCGCCATACCCATGGCCGAGCTGGTGCATGCGCTGCGCAGCAAGGCGGTTTTGCTTAACGGCATCAAGGTGACGCTGCATATCGAGAAAACCGGCGAAACGCGCGAGTGGCAGTATCAGGAAGGCCTACGCGGCTACCTGGACGAAGCGCTGGGCGATGCCGAGAAAATCATCCCGGTGTTCGAAGGCAAGCAGTATGCAGCTCATGACGACGAATCCTTTGCCTTGGGCGAGGGCGCACAGTGGGTTGTGGCATGGACGGCCGAAGGCGCCGTCGTACGCGAATCGTATGTCAATCTTATTTCCACGACGGCGGGCGGCACCCACGAGGCAGGCCTGCGCGACGGCCTGTTCAACGCCGTCAAATCGTTTGCGGATCTTCATTCATTGATACCCAAGGGTGTGAAGCTGCTGCCTGAAGACGTGTTCGCCCGGGCCAGCTTCGTTTTGTCGGCCAAGGTGCTCGACCCCCAGTTCCAGGGGCAAATCAAAGAACGTTTGAACAGCCGCGATGCGGTGCGCCTGGTCAGCGGCTTCGTCAAGAACGCGCTCGACCTGTGGCTGAGCGCGAACGTCGATTACGGCAAGAAGCTGGCCGAAAGCGCCATCCGACAGGCCCAGGCGCGGGCGCGTTCGTCGCAAAAAGTGGAAAAACGCAAGAGTTCCGGCGTGGCTGTCTTGCCCGGCAAGCTGACCGACTGCGAATCCAGCGACACCGCTCGCACTGAAGTGTTCCTGGTCGAAGGGGATTCGGCCGGCGGTTCCGCCAAGATGGGCCGCGACAAGGAATTCCAGGCCGTGCTGCCTCTGCGCGGCAAAGTGCTCAATTCTTGGGAGGTCGATCGCGATCGCCTGTTCGCCAATACCGAGATCCATGATATTGCGGTGGCCATAGGGGTTGATCCGCACGGCCCGGACGATGCTGCCGACTTGTCCGGCTTGCGCTATGGGCGCATCTGCATTTTGTCGGATGCCGACGTCGATGGATCGCACATACAGGTATTGTTGTTGACCTTGTTCTTTAAGCATTTTCCCCGCCTGGTCGAGGCCGGCCATGTATACGTGGCCCGGCCTCCTTTGTTTCGCGTCGACGTGCCGGCGGCTGGCAAGCGTCCGGCGCGCAAGGTGTATTGCCTGGATCAGGGCGAGCTGGATGCGGTGCAGGACAAGATGCGCAAGGACGGTATCCGTGAAGGTTCCTGGAGCATCAGCCGCTTCAAGGGCCTGGGCGAGATGAGCGCCGAACAATTATGGGATACCACCATGAATCCGGACACGCGACGCCTGATGCCGATTAGCTACGGCGAACTGGGTGTCGCAGCGACCACGCAGATGTTCGACATGCTGATGGGCAAGGGCGAGTCGGCCCAGCGCCGTAGCTGGCTCGAAGAGAAAGGCAATCTGGCCGAGGTCGACGTTTAAACCATGAATGATTCGGGCATGTTCCGCCTGGCGGTGCGCTGCGTTGCGGCGTTGCGGGCTGCGGACGCCACGGCTCGTTCTTATATCGAGATAGAAAATGGATAGTACTCAAGCAGGCCTGTTCGAGCAGGATGGAAGCGGCGACGGCATTACGCTGGCGCACTACGCCGAGCAGGCTTACCTGGATTACGCCGTGTCGGTGGTGCGGGGACGCGCCTTGCCCGATGTGGCCGATGGCCAGAAGCCCGTGCAAAGGCGCATTCTTTATGCCATGCAGGCCATGGGCCTGGGGTCGGGGGCCAAACCGGTCAAATCCGCACGCGTGGTCGGCGACGTTCTGGGTAAATATCACCCCCACGGCGACCAGGCCGCTTACGACGCCATGGTGCGGATGGCGCAGGACTTCAGCCTGCGCTACCCCCTTATCGACGGTCAGGGCAACTTTGGCTCGCGCGACGGCGACAATGCCGCCGCCATGCGTTATACCGAAGCGCGCCTGACGCCTTTTGCGCGCGTGCTGCTCGACGAGCTGGACGAGGGCACGGTCGACTTCATCCCCAACTATGACGGCAGCCAGAAGGAGCCTGTGCTTTTGCCGGCGCGGCTGCCCGTGATGCTGCTGAACGGCGCTTCGGGCATTGCGGTGGGCATGGCAACGGAAATACCCTCGCATAATCTGCGCGAGGTTGCCCAGGCCTGCGTTGCATTGATCCGTAATCCCAAGTTGCCCGATGAAGAGCTTTACACGCTGATTCCTGGACCCGACTTCGCGGGCGGCGGCCAGATCATTTCATCGCCCGCCGATATCGCGCATGTGTATGCAACCGGCCGGGGCTCCATCAAGGCGCGTGCCCGCTGGCAATTCGAGGAAATGGCGCGCGGGCAGTGGCAGTTGGTCGTGACGGAATTGCCGCCGGGGACTTCTTCGCAGAAGATTCTTGAAGAAATCGAAGACCGCAGCAATCCCAAGGTCAAGGCGGGTAAAAAAAGCCTGAGTACCGAACAACAGCAGACCAAGGCATTGATCCTGGGTTTGTTGGATACGGTGCGCGATGAATCGGGTAAAGACGCGGCGGTGCGCCTGGTGTTCGAGCCCAAGACCAGCCGGATAGACCGCGATGAGTTCGTCAATACCCTGTTGGCCCAAACCAGCATGGAAGGCAGCGTTTCGTTCAATCTGGTCTGCATAGGCACGGATGGGCGTCCGGGCCAGCGCGCATTACGGCAGGTGCTGACCGAATGGATAGGCTTTCGCGCGCACACCATGACACGGCGCACTCAGTTCCGCTTGGACAAGGTGACTGATCGCATCCATGTGCTGGAAGGGCGCATGGTGGTCTATCTGAATGTGGATGAAGTCATCCAGACCATACGCGAATCCGATGAGCCGCGCGCTGCGCTGATGGAACGCTTTGACCTGTCGGAACGGCAAGCAGAAGACATCCTGGAAATGCGCTTGCGGCAATTGGCCCGCCTGGAAGGTTTCAAGATCGAGAAGGAATTGGCGGCCCAGCGCGACGAGCAAGCCGTGCTGCGCGAGCTGCTGGAAAATCCCGGCGCCTTCAAGCGCCTGATGATCAAGGAAATCGAGGCCGATGCCAAGCAGTATGGCGACGACCGGCGCACGCTTATCGAAATGGCTGAGCGCGCCGTGCTTGAAACCCGTGTGGTCGAAGAGCCCGTTACCGTCATCATTTCGCAAAAAGGGTGGCTGCGCGCCCGTCAGGGCCACGGTCACGATGCGGGCCAGTTCAACTTCAAGGCCGGCGATGCGTTGTACGATGCCATCGAGTGCCTGAGTACCGATGAGCTGGTGGCTTTTTCGAACACCGGCAGGGTGTATACCGTGGCGGTATCCAGCCTGCCGTCGGCACGCGGCGACGGCCAACCCATTACGTCCATGGTCGAGACCGAGCACGGCGCTCGCATCGTTCATATGATTGCCGGCAACGCGCGGCAGCGCTATGTGCTGGGCACCCAATCGGGTTACGGTTTCATGACGACGCTGAAAGACCTGACGACGCGTCAGCGCGCCGGCAAGCAGTTCATGACCCTGGAAAAGGGCGATGTGCTGCAAAAGCCCATTCTGCTGCGCGATACAGACCACCAACTGGCCATGTTGGCCAAGAAGGGTAAATTCCTGGTGGTCGAGCTGGTCGAGCTGAAAAAACTGTCCGGAGGCGGACGGGGCACCATACTGATGGCGCTGGACGCCGGCGACATGCTCGAGCAGTGGGTGGCCGTCGGTCCAGCGGGCATTATCGCCAGCGGGGTTTACCGCAACAAGGAAACGTCGGTGGTTCTGGATAAAGACGCGCTGGCCGAGTATGTGGGGAAACGGGCACGCAAAGGAAAAGTCTTGTCGGTCAAGGTGAAGCAACCTACACTTTCGCCTGCTTAGCCGCCTATTCAGCCTAAAATGGCGGTATTTTCGTTTATTTATCATTATTATTGGACGTCATGAGTTTCAAGGTCACAGTTCAACCCAGCAATCACGAGTTCACCGTCGAAGACGGGCAGTCCGTACTGGACGGTGCCCTGGCCGCAGGCATCGTCCTGCCGTACAGCTGCCGCAACGGTGCATGTTCCACTTGCAAGGGCAAGGTGCTTGAAGGCTCGTACGACGCCGGCTCCTGCCCTGAGCAGATTCTGTCGCCCGAAGACCTGGAGCAAGGCTATACCCTGTTTTGCCAGGCTCGGCCCAGCTCCGATCTAAGGATAGAGGCGCATGAAATCCGCATGGCCAGCGACATCCAGATACGCAAGATGCCGGCGCGAGTCATGGGGCTGGAAAAGTCTGCAGACGACGTCATGATCGTTCAGTTGCAGTTGCCGGCGGCGGATCCGTTTCGCTACTACGCCGGCCAGTACATCGAGTTCATTCTTAAGGATGGACGCCGGCGCAGCTACTCTATGGCCACGCCGCCCAACGAAAACAACCTGGTCGAACTGCATATCCGCCATACGCCGGGTGGCGCGTTTACCGATCATGTTTTCGGCGCGGGCCAAACGCAAATGAAGCTGCGTGAAATTCTGCGCGTCGAGGGGCCTTTCGGCTCTTTCTTCCTGCGAGAAGACAGTCAAAAGCCGTTGGTGTTGGTGGCCAGCGGCACGGGTTTTGCCCCGATCAAGGCCATCGTCGAGCGTATGATAGCCAGTGGCGATAAGCGCCGCGCTGTCCTGTATTGGGGAGGCCGTCGTCCGGCTGATCTCTATATGCACGAGCTGGCGCAGCAATGGACTCAGGCCTTGCCTGGTTTCAGCTATGTACCGGTGATTTCCGAGGCACTGCCCGAAGATGCATGGGCCGGACGCAGCGGCTTTGTGCATCAGGCGGTTGTGGATGATATTGCCGATTTGTCGGGACATCAGGTGTATGCCTGTGGCGCGCCGGTCATGGTGGATAGCGCGCGTCGGGATTTCATTCAACTGAATGGCCTGCCCGAAGATGAATTCTTTGCCGATGCATTCACGACCGAGGCCCATAGCGCCTAGTCGTTTTTTCGCGGTATGTCGTCCAATC
>DATCYE010000132.1:0-11389 GCA_036570485.1 Pusillimonas sp.
TTCTGTGTCAACCAAACCATGCGTCAGCCGTCTTGATCAATGCTTTCGAGCATATAGCCCAGGCCACGCACCGTAACGATAAGTACATCGCTGCCCGCCAGCTTCTTGCGCAAGCGGTGCAAGACGACCTCGATGGCATCAAGGCTGGCCTCGCTATCGTGGTCGAATACCCGGCTGTAAAGCTGATTTTTTTCAACAGGCAGGCCGCTACGCGAAACCAACACGGCCAGCGCTGCATGCTCTCGCGGGGTCAGGTGCAAAATAGCGCCGTCCAGGGAAAAGGCGCGGCTTTCGCTATCGTAGACCAGCGAACCGCACTGCATGCGCGGAGCTTGCCGGCCACGGCTGCGGCGTACCAGCGCGGTTAACCTGGCTTCCAGTTCTTCAAGGGCAAAGGGCTTGGTAAGGAAGTCGTCGGCGCCCAGGTTCAGCCCGCGCACGCGATCCTGCAAGGCGCCCTGCGCCGTCAGTATGAGCACCGGCGTCACATCGCCGCGATTGCGCATCTCACGCAGCAAAACCAGGCCGTGCTTGTCGGGCAGGCGCAGATCCATAATGACCGCATCGTATTCGGATGCGGCCAGCAACAACTCGGCGGTACGAGCGTCGGGGGCATGCTCGGGAACGAAGCCGCTTTGCGCCAACGCACGCTCAAGCCAAGCCGCCATTTCCCGCTCGTCTTCAACCAATAGTACGCGCATGACCCTTGTTATCCGACGTAAGCAGGGAGGCGTGCTGACTTTGCACACGCTGCCTTAAATAGCGTGTTTCCTGCCCTCTTTTGAACAGTACGGCCGCCAGTTCGTTAAGCGCCAAAGTATAGACTTCGCGCTTGAACTCGATAACGGCTTCCAGCGGAACCCAATACGGGCTCCAGCGCCAGGCGTCGAATTCCGGACTATGCGTGGCGCGCAGACTTACATCCGAGTCACGCCCCACCAACCTGAGCAAAAACCAGATCTGTTTTTGCCCTTTATAGTGACCGCGCGAATCGCGCCGAACAAAATTGCTCGGCACGTTATAGCGCAGCCATTCACGCGTCCGGCCTAATATGCGTACGTGCTCGGGCAGCAAGCCCACTTCTTCGTGCAGCTCGCGGTACATGGCTTGAACGGGACTTTCCCCGTACTTGATGCCCCCTTGCGGAAACTGCCATGCATGCTCCCGAATGCGTTTACCCCAGAAAACCTCGTTTTTCTGATTTACGAGGATAATGCCGACATTAGGACGGTAGCCTTCACGGTCTAACATAGGCCACCCCAAAGCGAATTCAATACAATTACCGTTGATTATACGTATCTGTCGAGATCCTCACCATGCATGCAAGCAAGTATCACATCAACACACTGAAAGAAGCACCCGCAGAAGCCGAAGTCAAAAGCCATCAGCTCATGACGCGAGCCGGCATGATCCGCAAGGCGGCCGGAGGAATCTATACCTATATGCCGCTGGGCCTGAAGGTTTTACGCAAGATAGAAACCATAGTCCGCGAAGAAATGAACCGCGCGGGAGCCATCGAGCTGTTGATGCCGGTGGTTCAGCCAGCCGAGCTATGGGTCGAGTCGGGCCGCTGGGAGCAATACGGCGCCGAACTGCTGCGCATCAAGGACAGGCATCAGCGCGATTTCGTCCTGCAGCCGACATCGGAAGAAGTCATTACCGACATCGCCCGCAACGAGATACACAGCTGGCGTCAGTTGCCGCTGAATTTCTACCACATACAGACCAAATTCCGCGACGAACGCCGCCCGCGCTTCGGCCTGATGCGTGGCCGTGAGTTCACCATGAAGGATGCCTACTCCTTCGACCGCGATGAAGCCACGGCCCAGGCCAGCTACGACAGCATGTACGATGCCTATATGCGCATATTCCAGCGCCTGGGCTTGGAGTTTCGTGCCGTTGCCGCCGACACCGGCTCGATAGGCGGTTCGCGCAGCCACGAGTTTCAGGTCATTGCCGACACCGGCGAAGACCTTATCGTCTATAACCCCGACTCCCAATACGCGGCCAATATCGAGCTGGCCGAGGCCGCCTGCCTGATACCGCAGCGCGAACCCGCCACTGAAGACCTGTTCAAGGCACCGACACCGTCGGCGCCCAAATGCGAAATCGTGGCCCAGCAATTGAACAAGCCGCTAAGCGACACCGTCAAATCCATCGTTTTGGCCACAGAAAACGCCGACGCCCCAGGGCAGGCTCGAGTCTGGTTGTTGCTGCTGCGCGGCGACCACGAACTGAACGAGATCAAGATCAGCAAGCTGGCAGGCTTCGAAGGCGGCCACCGTTTTGCCACCGAAGACGAGATCATGGAAGCCTTCGGCTGCGTGCCCGGCTACTTGGGCCCCGTGAACCCGGTCAAGCCGGTTACCGTGATCGCGGATCGCACAGTGGCCAACATGAGCAACTTCATTTGCGGCGCAAATCAAGAAGGTTTCCACTACACCGGCGTCAACTGGGGACGCGACCTGCCCGAACCGATCGTAGCGGACCTGCGCAATGTGGTCGCCGGCGACCCCGACCCACAAGGCGGCCAACTGGCCATACAACGAGGCATCGAGGTCGGCCATATTTTTTTCCTGGGCGACAAATACTCCAAAGCGCTGGGTGCCACCTTTCTGGAAACCGACGGCAAGCCGGCGGTGTTGCAAATGGGCTGCTATGGCATAGGCATCAGCCGTATTGCCGCTGCCGCCATCGAACAAAACCACGACGAGAAGGGCATAGTCTGGCCCCGAGCAATCGCTCCCTTTGAAGTGGTTATCTGCCCCATGGGCTGGAACAAAAGTGAAACAGTTCGCAACGTCGCTGAAACGCTTTATGAATCGCTTCGCGCGCAAGGCGTGGACGTCATGCTGGACGATCGCGATACCCGCCCGGGCATTATGTTCGCCGACTGGGAACTGATAGGCGCCCCCCTGCGCATCACGATAGGAGATCGCGGGCTGAAGGACGATATCGTCGAAATCCAGACCCGGCGCCAGGATACGGCCCAAAAGGTGGTTGTCGCCGATGCGCTCGACTATGCGCTGGAGCAGTTAAAATCGCTATAAGACATCCGGGCCGGGAACACTCGGCCAGATATGCATTCTGGCCGCACATCCGCCTGGTCGGGCAATGTCACACCACCTAACGAAAGCCATGCCTGTCGAAACATCCGAGTCATTTTCCCATCTGGATATTCGCGTATATTACGAAGACACCGATGCGGGCGGCGTAATGTATTACGCTAACTACCTGAAATTCTTTGAGCGGGGGCGTACTGAATGGCTACGGCGACTAGGCGTGGACCAATCCCGGCTCGCTGAAAAAGAAAAACGTATATTCGTAGTAAAAAACGTTGAAATACAATATCGCAAACCTGCAAGACTCGACGATTTGCTTGCCATACACAGCACGATCACCCGTGTTGGTCCCGCATCGGTCAATTTCAGGCAGGCCGCCATGCGCGACATGGAACTGCTATGCGAAAGTGACATCCAAGTATGTTGCGTCGATGCCGACTCGTTCCGCCCCGCCGCGCTAACCAATCAACTCAGAAACCTACTGGAAAAGGCCAAGAACTAACTATGCAACCCACCAGCGACCTGTCGTTGCTTACCTTACTTGTCGATGCCAGCATCCCGGTTCAGGTCGTTATGCTTATTTTGCTGGGCATCTCGATTCTGTCCTGGACGTACATTTTCAGCAAGCGCGCCACCCTTAAACGGGCTAATGAACAAACGCGGCGCTTCGAAGACGACTTCTGGGCAGGCGGCGATCTTTCCGTTTTACAGCAGGCCGTTGCCACTCGTCGAACAGAGCACGGCGCCCTGGCGCGCATCTTCGATGCGGGCATGACTGAGTTCGTCAAAGCCCGACGCAACAATGGGGGTGGCGACGCGCTGCTGGACGGCCCCCGCCGCGCCATGCGTGCCACCTATCAGCGTGAAATGGATAGCCTGGAGTCGCACCTGAACTTCCTGGCTTCCGCCGGTTCGGTCAGCCCCTATATTGGGCTGCTGGGTACGGTATGGGGCATTATGCACGCCTTCATCGGCCTGTCATCGATGCAGCAGGCCACCCTTTCAGCAGTCGCCCCCGGCATCGCCGAAGCCTTGATCGCCACGGCCATCGGTCTGTTCGCGGCCATCCCGGCCGTGCTGGCCTACAACCGCTACACCAACGAGATAGATCGGCTGTCCATTCGCTTCGATAGCTTCATCGACGAATTCCTGAACATCTTGCAACGTCAGGTGCGCTGATGCCGTCCATTCGCGGCAGCAATGGCCGCTCCCGCCGCCTTAAGAACGAAATCAACGTTGTGCCATATATCGACGTCATGCTGGTTCTATTGGTGATTTTCATGGTGACGGCGCCCATGATCACGCCCGGAATCATCGAGCTGCCGTCGGTGGGCCAAGCTGCCGAAGTGCAGGCCAAACCCATCGAAGTCCAGATCGAAGAAGATGGCGCAATTTCCTTGCGCGTGCGCGACGCGGGCGCCGAATTTGAAAAAATCGACACCCAGAATCTGGTAACCGAGGTTCAATCCCGCATCACCGCCGATACGCCCGTTGTGATTGCCGCAGACGGACGCGTGCCTTATGAAACGGTCATGAAGGTCATGGATCAGTTGCGCAGCAGCGGTATCCAGCGGCTGGGCTTGCTGGTCGATCAAAAATCGAACCCCGAACAGCAAAACAGATAAGGCTGCGCCGGCAGGTGTATCCGCAGGACTATACGCAACGCAATGAAGCAGATACAGAAACATACTCGCAACCCCAAACAGCAGCCAACGCCTGAACAGCGGGACGACCGCCGGGCGTTGGGCTATGCGCTGGCCATACACGGGGCCTTGATCCTGTTCATGCTGTTCGGCTTCATCGCGACCCCCAGCAACCCAAATCCCGTTCAGGTAGAGCTGTGGGCCGACGGCACGACGCCTACCGCCTCAGAGCCGGAGACCGAACCCGAAACACCGGACGAAGCCACCACTCCACCAGAACCTGCACCCGAGCCACAGCCAGAACCGGCACCAGAGCCCACGCCGCAACCCGAGCCAACGCCCCCACCTCCTCCACCGCCGCCCACTCCTCCCGCCGCGCAAAAGCCAGCGCCCGAGCCCGAGCCTGAAATAGATCCGGACATCGCGCTGGAGAAAGCACGCAAGGAACGAGAGGCAAAGGAAAAAGCCGCCCAGGAAGCTGCACAAAAAGCAGCGGCTGAAAAAGCTGCTGCCCAAAAGGCGGAAGCGGAAAAGAAAGCCAAAGAAGAGGCTGCCAAGAAGGCCGCTGCTGAAAAAGCGGCCGCCGAACAGCAGGCTCGTGAGCTGGCCGCTGAAAAAGCCAAGGCAGAGCAGAAAGCTAAAGAAGAAGCCAAGAAAGCAGCAGCCGAAAAAGCGGCAGCTGAAAAGGCCGCTGCTGAAAAGGCAGCGGCTGAGAAAGCTGCTGCAGAGAAGGCCGCCGCCCAGAAAAAGGCGGCCGCCGAGAAAAAAGCCAAGGAAGCGGCTGAGAAAGCAGCGGCTGAAAAAGCAGCAGCTGAAAAAGCCGCCGCCGAAAAGGAAGCGGCCGAGAAGAAAGCGGCCGCCGAGAAAAAAGCCAAGGAAGCTGCCGCCAAAAAGGCAGCAGCCGAGAAGGCGGCTGCTGCAAAGCGGGAAGCCCTCCGCGAGGCCATGCGCAGCGATGCGCTGGGCGCCGCCGGTATTCCCGGGGGCACTGCCGACCGAAATCAATCCGGCGGGGGCGGCAGCGATAACGGCTACGCCGCCAAAGTTCGCGCTTGCGTGCGGCCGCAGGTCATATACAACGTGCCGCAGCAACAAGGAAACAGCAACCCGACAGTACAATACAGGGCAAAGCTCAAATCGAATGGCATAGTCGAAAACGTCGACATCAGGCGTTCATCCGGCAACCCGCGTTTCGACGAAGCGGTACGAAAAGGCATACAGGCCTGCTCGCCCTTCCCCAAACCGCCCTCAGGCAAATACCCCTCGGAAGTCGAGGGCGACTACCGAATGTACGATTAACAGGAGACAGTAGATATGACAGCCGTCACTTCAGCCAAAACCGCCACGCCCAGTTTGTGGCGCGCCTGGGCTCTAGGGATACTGGTGCTTGCAGCCAGCTTCGTGGCAATACGCCCCGCCCAAGCCCAGTTGCGAGTCGATATCTCGGGGGTTGGCGCCACCCAGTATCCCATCGCCATTGCCGATTTCACCGGCGACGGGCAAGGCCAGGCCGTCGCCGAAGTCATACGCGCCGACCTGACCCGCTCCGGGCAATTCAAGCTGATCAACGCCACCGGCGCCAATCTGAATCTTGAAAGCTCGATTGCCTACGACGCATGGCGCACCCGCGGCGCTGATTATCTGGCCTATGGCGCCATCACCCAGTCGGGTGGGCAGTACAACGTCAGCTATCGCCTGGTGGACTCGGTTCGAAAGACACAACTCGATGGCGTGGCCTTCACCGGTACCGAGAAAGAATTACGCCGGATTTCCCACCAGATAGCCGATCGTATCTACGAAAAAATTACCGGCGTGCGCGGTGTCTTTTCCACGCGCATTGCCTACGTGTTGCAAACCGGCAACAGCTATGAGTTACAAATTGCAGACGCCGACGGTCAAAATCCGCAAGTAATGTTGCGCTCGAAACAGTCCATAATCTCGCCCGCCTGGTCGCCCGACGGCAAACAACTGGCCTATGTCAGTTTCGAGTCCGGCAAGCCGGTCGTTTATGTACAGACTCTGGCCTCAGGACAACGTGTTCCGCTGGCTAATTTCAAGGGCAACAACAGCGCGCCGGCATGGTCGCCCAATGGGCAGCAACTGGCCATCGTCCTTTCGCGCGACAGCATTTCGCAAATCTATACCATCAACGCCGACGGTTCCGGTTTGCGCCGCATCATGCGCTCGCCCCTGATCGATACAGAACCTCAGTACACACCCGACGGCGCATCGCTTGTTTTCACCAGCGATCGCGGCGGCAATCCGCACATCTATAAAGTCCCTGTTAGTGGCGGGGATGCACAACGAATTACCTTTAACGGTAGTTACAATATCTCACCGGCCCTGTCGCCCGATGGAAACAACCTGGTGTACGTTACACGTAGAAATGGTGCTTTCCGAGTTGCAATACAAAACATGGGGTCTGGATCTGAACAACTGCTTACCGCCGGGCCTGATGACGAGTCACCAAGTTTTGCACCGAACGGAATGCAAATCCTTTATAGTTCTGTACAGGAAGGCCGTAGTGTTTTAGCTGTTACTTCTGTTGATGGTCGCGTACGCCAAAAACTTTCAGCGCTTAACGGCAAAGTACGCGAACCGACCTGGGGACCATTTACTAATTAATTTTCAGTGTGACTCTTTTTCAAAGGAACTTAAATGAGCTCGCGCATCGCAAGAACCCTCACAATAGCCGTTTTTGCAGCTGGTTTGGCTGCATGTAGCTCGGTGCCTCTTGACCAGTCCGCAGGTGGGACTGGCAGCGGTAACGGCTCGGCTAACACGGGGCAGATTATGGACCCTTTCAATCCGCAAAGCCCCCTCGCCCAACAGCGTTCGGTCTATTTCGATTTCGATAGCTATACTGTCCCTGATCAATACCGTAGCCTGGTGGAAATGCATTCTTCCTACCTCACCAGCCACGGCCAGCAAAAAATCCGTATCGAAGGCAATGCCGATGCCCGTGGCGGCTCTGAATACAACCTGGCACTTGGCCAGCGCCGTTCCGACGCCGTCTCCCGCATGATGACTTTGCTTGGCGTAAACAGCAACCAAATCGAAGCAATCAGCTTCGGTAAAGAACGCCCGAAGGCAATGGGTAACACCGAAGCCGACTACGCTGAAAACCGTCGTGCAGATATTGTTTATCAAAAATAATATCTGAACGCGTATTCCTGCAACGCCGTGGCGGCACCCCGCCGCGGCGTTTTCATTTGAACGGAACCGAAAATGAGCGTTTACTCTACGTCCTTGCGCACCATCGTGTTAGCCACCGGCATTTCTCTGTCGGCGATGTTTGCAGCGCCCGCCCAGGCATTTTCCGACGACGAAGCACGTCGCGCCATCCTGGAATTGCGCGAACAGATCAAACAACTGACCGAGCAGAACCGGCAGGCCCGCCTGCAACTGGCCGATCAGATGGAAACCCTGCAACACGAAATGGCCAGCATGCGTGGCCAACTTGAACAACTAAACTGGCAGGCCGATCTTGAAAAACGATCCAGCCAGGACCAATCGGGCGGGAATTCCACCAAAGTGGCCGACCCGCAAGAGCAGGCCGCCTATGAAGCTCCCATGGGCTTGTTCCGTAGCGGCAAGTACAAAGAGGCTGCAGCCAGCTTCGCCACCTTCCTGGAAGCCTATCCTCACAGCCAACTGGCCCCCGAAGCGCGTTTCTATCAAGGCAGCAGCCGTTATGCCAGCAAAGACTTCAAGGGCTCCATTCAGGGCCTGACAGAGCTGGTCAAAGATACGCCGCAAGACCCGCGCGCGCCTGATGCGCTGCTTGTCATCGCCGCCAGTCAGATTGAACTGAACAATATGGCCGGCGCCAAGGCCAGCCTGCAAAAAATCGTTAAAGATTATCCCCAGACCTCGGCTGCCGAAACAGCCAAAAGCCGCCTGAAGCTGTTGCAGTAATGCCTGCCAGCGTACCGGCCGGCGTCGCCTACAGACAAACGTGGCAGCGCCGCAAGGCCTTCCTGGCGCTGCTGGCCGCCGGCATTGCCGCCGCGGCCTGCATCGACCTGGCGCTGGGACCGGCCGATATCGGTCTGGCGCAGCTTGCACAGACTCTTTTCTTTCCCGCCGACGCCGACCCAACCCTGCGAGCCATCATTTGGGATATACGGCTTCCACAAGCCCTGATGGCAATATTCGTGGGCGCCGCGCTGGGCCTGGCGGGCGCCGAGATGCAGACGGTGCTGAACAACCCATTGGCCAGCCCGTTTACCCTGGGCGTTTCCTCTGCCGCTGCGCTGGGTGCCGCCATTACCCTGGTGTTCGATTGGCATTTTTCCTTTATGCCAACGCAGTATGTGCTGGTCTTCAATGCGTTCGCCCTGGCTTTGCTGTGCACCCTGCTGCTTGATGCCATAGCGCGGCGAGCCCGCATCGGCACAGCGGCCATCGTCCTGTTCGGCATTGCGCTGGTGTTTACGTTTAACGCTTTGCTTTCCCTGGTGCAACTAACGGCCAATGCCGCCGCCCTACAAGACTTGGTGTTCTGGATGATGGGCAGCCTTGCTCGCAGCGACTGGACCCGATTGACAATGATGGCCGCCGCCCTGCTGCTTACTCTGCCTTTTTCTTTGCGGCGCGCCTGGCAGCTTACCGCCCTGCGCTTTGGTGATGACCGCGCCGCCAGCTTCGGCGTCGACCCGCAACGCATCCGGCGCGGCGCGCTATTGCGGGTCAGCGTGCTGGCTTCGCTGGCGGTTGCCCTGGTCGGCGTCATCGGTTTCATCGGTCTGATTGCACCGCATATCGCCAGAAGGCTATGGGGCGAGGACCACAGATGGTATTTGCCTGCCAGCGCCTGCATAGGCAGCGCCATACTGGTTGGCGCATCGGTCGCGGCCAAGCTGATGAGCAGCCAGGCGGTCATTCCGGTGGGCATTGTGACGACGCTGGTGGGCATTCCGTTTTTCATTCTTGCCCTGATGCGGCGCACTGTACAGTAAGCCATGAGTCGCCCACCGCAATCCTTCCGCCTTCATATCAAAGGCCTATCGTGCCAGCTCGGCAACAATACTATTCTGCGTGCGCTGACGCTGCCCGACCTGCAAGGCGGCGAGCTTGTAGCGCTGCTGGGTCCCAACGGCAGCGGCAAATCGACACTGCTAAGAAGCTTGGCCGGACTGGCTCCGGGGCATTTCGACGCGCTGTTGCTCAACGATCTTGACCTGCGTGGGTTGCCCGCCAGAACGCGGGCGCAAACCATACGCTATCTGCCGCAGTATCTGCCCGACCCCATACATCTGACCGTTACCGAGGCCATGTTGGTCGCGCTCAATGCCCGTGGCGGCCAGGCGTCGGCCGCCGCCATGGCGCGCAGCGAATCCGTGCTGGACAGCCTGGGCATAGCCCACCTTGCATCGCGCTTTCTGGATGAGCTTTCGGGCGGACAAAAGCAACTGGTCGGACTGGCCCAGGCCCTGGCCGACGAACCTGCCGTGTTGCTGCTTGATGAGCCCCTGGCATCGCTGGACCTTAACTATCAGCATCACGCCATGCGTCTTCTGAAGCGGTTGGCCGTGGAGCGCGGCCTGCTGGTGCTGATTGTGGTACACGACTTGAACATCGCCTTGCGCTATGCCGATACTGCCATGCTTTTACACCAGGGGCGCCTACTGGCCGCCGGAGACCCGCTATCCGTTATTACCCCGCCATTCATTGCCGAGGCATTTCAGGTTCGCGCACGCGTCGAACGCTGTAGTCTGGGATACGCCAATATTCTGGTCGACGACCTGATCCAACTTTAGCCGATTGCCATGCAGCCCAATCTCCAGCTTGCACAACACACTTTTGCCGATCCCGACCACCCTCTTCACTATACCGAGGCCGGCCAAGGCGAGGCACTTGTGCTTATCCATGGTTCTTTATGCGATTACCGCTACTGGCGCTGGCAACTGCCTGCGCTGGCCAATGAATACAGGGTAATCGCCCCCAGCTTGCGTGGCTACTGGCCCGCCGCCTTCACCCGCGCAGATCCCTCTTTCAGCATCGCCCGGCATACGCAGGACTTGGCCGTGTTCATCGAACAAATCGATAACGGCCGGCCAGTACATATTCTTGGACACTCCAGAGGGGCACAGGTCGCACTGGAGCTGGCTTGCGCGGCGCCTGAGCTTGCGCGCAGCCTTATCCTGGCCGACCCGGGATTTCAGCTGGAAGCGGAAGCCGGCGCGCCCACTTTTCATGACGAAGTAGCTGGGCTTCTGGAGCGTGGAGAAGTCGATCTGGCGCTATCGACCTTTGTGGATGCGGTCAATGGCCCCGGGACGTGGAAGCAGATGGTGGGCTGGTTCAAGACCATGGTGAAGGACAATGCCTATACCTTGCTGTCGCAATTGCATGAAGCCCACCTGAGCGTGGATCTGGATCGTGCCAGCGGCCTACGCTGCCCCGTGCAACTGGTGGGCGGTGCAAACAGCCCGGCGCGCTATGCGCGTCGACTGGATGTGCTGGAAAAAATATTCCCTCACGCCGGGCGCATAACCATTCCGTTGGCGTCCCATGGCATGAATCTGGCCAATCCCAAGGCCTTCAATCAGGCGGTGGCCCGCTTCCTGGAGTCCACCCGCTGAGGCCCTGACGCGCAGTGCTGCAGCGCCTTGATTAATGCGTTTTGGTATTAGCCGGTTTGACTTCACACTGGGCGCTGGCCTTTTCGCCGGTATCGAA
>DATCYE010000133.1:0-3759 GCA_036570485.1 Pusillimonas sp.
CGCGATCAAGCACTGATTCCAGCGCCTCCAGCCATTCCTGAGTCTCAAGGGTCTCATCGTCCGTGGCGTTTGCCGTTATGTTGACTTGTTCAAGAGAGGACATTCACTGTCTCCTGTTTATAAAATGGAATCCGGATACCGGCAAACTACCCTATAGTCACGTTATACCCGATACCGGATTGATGCGGACGTAGCTTTGTTATAAGGGTCGCGCCAGGCGAGCACATCAATTCTAGGAAAGACCGGCGGTATGTTCAAGCAATATTTCATTTTATGATATGAGTTTTTATAATGTGAAAAATATGCAGCGATGTTACGGTCTAAAATGCGCAATGCATAGGTATGCCCCAAATATAGAGACATGGCGAGCCACTCCAAGAAATCCTTGATTCCTACGACTTTTTACGACCAGGCCAATCAGACCCGTCGCGGTTTCTATTGGTTGACGCCGGTGATCGTCCTGGTTTTGTATTTGTGCGTCATGGGCGTCTTCATATGGTTGCAGCAATTGCATAACGACAGCGTCATGTTCGTGACCATAGACCAGGAAACCCGGCAGCAACGCCTTATCATGGTGGTGGTCGCGTTATCTTGCGTAATCGTGCTGAGCCTGCTGGCGCTATGGCGCTATACACGCTTTCGCACCCGGGCCGAGGCCGCACTGATTGCGGAAACCGGCTTTCGGCGCGCCATGGAAAACTCCATGTCGACCGGCATGCGCGTATTCGACATGCATGGCCGGATTGCTTATGTGAACCCGGCTTTTTGCCGCATGATAGGTTGGAACGAAGCCGATCTTATCGGCCGCACCACGCCCTTCCCCTATTGGCTGCCTGGCCGCCATGCCCAGCATCAGGAAACACTGGACATCCTGCTTTCGGGCCGCACGCCCAGCAGCGGACTGGAAGTCGAGGCTCAGCGCCGCGATGGTTCCCGTTTCACCGCACGCATGTACGTCTCGCCGCTGCGCGACCCGAACGGCGAGCAAATCGGCTGGATGACATCCATGACCGACATCACCGAGCCGAAACGCATACGCGAGGCACTGACCGCCGCTCACGAGCGCTTCATGACGGTACTCGAAGGCCTGGACGATGCCATTTCGGTGGTGGCCGACACGTCCGACGGCCTGGAGCTGCTATTCGCCAATCGTACCTACCGCCGCTTTTTCGGGGCCCAATCCAATGGACACGGCGAATTGCTGGGCGGCCGCCTGGGCCGCTTCACCGACGAAACAGTAGAGATATATTCCGATTCGGCGCAGCGCTGGTTTGAAGTACATCACCGCATACTGGCCTGGACAGACGGTCGGCGCGTTCGCTTGCAGGTTGCGCGCGACATTACCGAGCGCCGTTCTCACGAAGAGGCTTCGCGGATGCAGCAGGAAAAAATCCAGCTCACCAGCCGTCTGACCACCATGGGTGAAATGGCCTCGTCGCTGGCGCACGAGCTGAATCAACCACTGACCGCCATCAGCAATTACAGTATGGGCGCCGTAGCCATGCTCAAGTCGGGCAATGCCGATCCTGAGCGCTTGCTGCAAGCGCTGCAAAAGGCTGCCGGCCAAGCCGAGCGTGCCGGCAAGATCATCAGCCGCATACGCGAATTCGTAAAGCGCAGCGAACCGCGCCGCCAAAGCGTGCCCATTATGCGCATCATCGATAATGCGGTTGGTTTCGCCGATATCGACGCGCACAAGCGTCAGGTCGACATAGAGCTGCACCTGCCCGACCCCCTGCCCGACGTGCTGGCCGACCCCATTCTTATCGAGCAGGTATTATTGAACCTGCTTAAAAACGGTATAGAAGCAATGGAGAAAAGCGAATACCGGGTATTGCACGTAGTTATTACCGACCAGGCTCCCCTGGTCGAGATCGCGGTCGTCGACCGTGGCCACGGACTGAAAGATCCAGAACGCCTGTTCGAACCGTTTTACAGCACCAAGTCGGAAGGCCTGGGCATGGGGCTCAATATCTGCCGTACTATTATTGAGTCGCACCATGGCCGGCTTTGGGCCAGTCCCAATCCCGACGGAGGTACCATTTTCCGTTTCACCCTGCCCTGTGCCGAGCCACAAGCACCAAGCACGACAGAAGACACCCAGGAGTTGCATGCATGACTACACCTCAAGCACCGAACACCATTTTTATCGTCGATGACGACGAAGCCGTACGCGACTCCCTGCGCTGGCTGCTGGAAGCCAACGGCTACCGGGTACGGGGCTTTAGCGGTGCGGAAGAGTTCTTGAATGCGTACGAACCCGATCAGGTCGGTGTATTGATCGCCGACGTGCGCATGCCCGGCATGAGCGGGCTTGAATTGCAGGAAGAACTCATTGCGCGCCAGGCGCCTTTGCCCATCGTTTTCATAACCGGCCATGGCGACGTACCCATGGCGGTCTCGACCATGAAAAAAGGCGCGGTCGATTTCCTTGAAAAACCCTTCAATGAAACGGATTTGCGCACCATCGTCGCACGCATGCTTGAGCAAGCCGGCGAGCGCGTCAGCCAGGCACAGGCACAGAAAAACCACCAGGCCGTGCTTAGCCGACTGACTGCGCGCGAACAGCAAGTGCTTGAACGCATCGTGGCGGGTCGTCTGAACAAGCAGATCGCGGGCGATCTGAACATCAGCATCAAAACAGTGGAAGCGCACCGCGCCAACATCATGGAAAAACTGGAAGTCACCACGGTGGCCGATTTGATGAAAATCGCACTGACCAAGGAAGCCGTGGCATGAGCGCTCGCATCATCGATGGCAAGCTGCTTTCCGACACTATCAAAGCTGAAGTCGGCGAGCGGGTGAAGGCGCTGAAAACGCGCGGCATCGTACCCGGCCTGGCCGTGGTGCTGGTCGGCGAAGACCCTGCTTCGCAGGTATACGTGCGCAACAAAGCGGCCGCCTGCGAAAAGGCGGGCCTGCATTCGCAAGTCATCCGCCTGGCCGCCGATATCAGCGAAGAGCAACTGCTGGACATGGTCCGCGACCTGAATCGCGATGATACGGTGCATGGTATTTTGGTGCAGTTGCCGCTGCCCAAGCACATGAACTCAAGCAAGGTGATCGAAGCCATCGCCGCCGCCAAAGATGTGGACGGCTTTCACATCAGCAATGCCGGCTTGCTCATGACCGGGCAGCCGCTGTTCCGGCCCTGCACGCCCTACGGCATCATGAAGATGCTGGAATCCGAAAACGTCTCGCTTTGGGGTGCCGAAGCGGTGGTGGTCGGGGCCAGCAACATCGTGGGCAAACCCATGGCCATGCTTATGCTGGCTGCGGGCGCTACCGTCACTCTGTGTAATTCCAAAACGCGCGACCTGGGCGCCCAGACCCGACGCGCCGATGTGCTGGTCGTGGCCACCGGCAAGCCCGGCATGGTAACCGGCGACATGATCAAGCCCGGCGCTGTGGTTATCGATGTCGGCATCAATCGCAACGAACAAGGCAAGCTGGTTGGCGATGTCGATTTCCAGTCAGCCGTCCAGGTTGCCGGTGCCATCACTCCCGTACCTGGCGGCGTCGGCCCCATGACCATCGCCATGCTGCTGGTCAACACACTGGAAGCCGCCGAGCGCGGCGTCGCGTAAGCCCCCGTAACTCAATAAGCGTAGCAATGACCCAGAAGAACCCCCTGCTGTCCCCTATCTCGTCCCTTATAGATTATTCAGCCGTCAGGCCGGACCACATCGAACCGGCGATTACCGCCTTGATAGACGACGCCAGGAAGGCAGTAGATCGCAGCGCCGACGCCGGCCTGCC
>DATCYE010000134.1:0-3199 GCA_036570485.1 Pusillimonas sp.
CTGGGCGGGATCCCAGCCCAGGGCGTGCTTGCCTTGGCTGGCGCCAAAACAGAAGACCAGGTCGGCGGCATCCAGCGCTTCGGGCAGGCGCGCGGCCATGGCGCCCAGCTTCATCGTATTGGAGCGCGGTTCCAGTACAGCCAGAATACGCCGCGAACCAAGTTGCCGACGCAGGCCGGCCAGCGTGGTGGCGATGGCCGTTGGGTGATGGGCGAAATCGTCGTAGACATCGATGCCGCGCACGCTGCCGCGCAGCTCCATGCGCCGCTTGACGCCCTGGAAGGCCGACAATGCCTCTATGCCGGCTTGCGCGCGGATGCCCAGGTGCTCGGCCGCCGCCAGGGCCGCCAGGGCGTTCATTTTGTTGTGTTCGCCCGTCAGTGTCCATTGAACCGTGCCCGCCACTTGGCCGTCGTGCCTGACCGTGAAGTGCGAGGCGTGCTCGTCGTCGGACCCTGCCTGCCACTGTCCGCCGGGTCCGAATGTCTGGATCGGCGTCCAGCAGCCGCGCTCCAGCACGCGATCCAGCGCGTCGCAGGCGGTGGGGCGAACGATCAGGCCTTGCGCGGGAATGGTGCGCAACAGATGGTGGAACTGGGTCTCTATGGCTGTCAGATCAGGAAAAATATCCGCGTGGTCGTATTCCAGATTGTTCAGTATGGCGGTGCGCGGGCGGTAATGGACGAACTTGGAGCGCTTGTCGAAGAAAGCCGTATCGTATTCGTCGGCTTCGATCACGAACACATCGCGGCCAGCTTCGTAACGGGCTGAAACCTGCAAGTCGGCAGCAATTCCGCCGATCAGGAAGTTCGGTTTGCGGCCTGCGTGTTCAAGTATCCAGGCCAGCATCGAGCTGGTGGTGGTCTTGCCGTGGGTACCCGCCACGGCCATGACGTGCTGGCCTTGCAGCACATGTTCGCCCAGCCATTGGGGGCCGGATACATACGGCAGGCCCTGGTCCAGTATGGCTTCCATCAGCGGATTGCCACGTGTGACCACGTTGCCCACCACGAACAGATCGGGCTTCAGGCTTAATTGATCAGCCTCGAAGCCTTCGACCAGGCGGATGCCTTGCTCTTGCAGCTGGGTGCTCATGGGCGGATAAACGCCCGCATCACACCCAGTGACAGTGTGGCCCGCCGAGCGCGCGATAAGCGCCAGTCCGCCCATGAACGTGCCGCAGATGCCAAGAATATGTAAGTGCATTTCGATCCTCCGTGGCATATTGTAGTCAGGAGCAGCCGGCGACTGCGATGCTATGATGAAAGGGCTTATTGAACTTTTCGGATTGTTCCTATGAAACGGCGAGATTTCTTACGCCAGGCCGCAGTGGCCGCCGGCGGCGCGGGCCTGTTGGGGCCGCTGTGGCCGACCTGGGCTGCCGCTTTGCCCCCCGACCCCTTCTACGCCAATGTCTTTCCCGATCTGGACGACAGGCAGGTGGATTTGGGCCAGTATCTTGGCCAGCCGCTGGTCCTGAACTTCTGGGCGACCTGGTGTCCGCCTTGCGTCAAGGAAATGCCCGACCTCGAAGCCTTGCATCAAAAACATCGGCAAGCGCATTTTGTCGGCCTGGCGGTCGACACGGCGGTCAATGTCCGCAAGTTCGGCGAAAAAGTGCATGTGTCCTATCCCCTGCTCATCGCGGGCCATGGGGGCATCAAGCTTATGCGCGAACTGGGTAACAAAAATGGCGGTCTGCCTTTTACCGTGGTGTTCGATAAAAATGGGCGTATTTCACGGCAAATACTAGGCCAGGTAAAGCCCGACGAATTAGACCGGCTCATAGGCGATATGGTTTGAATAATGGTCTGTGACCAGGGTGTAAGTGTGTTCCGGCAACGGCCTTTTAATGGACAAATACCGCTATTTAGCGTAAAAAGGCGGTCTGTCTTCACAAAACATTCGTAATGGCGCAGCACATCCTAGTCTTGCACGGCCCCAATCTGAATCTGCTCGGCACACGCGAGCCAGATATCTACGGACGGCAGACACTGACAGATATCAATCAGCATCTTGCACGCCTGGCAGCAGAAAGCGGGGCGCATTGCGTCGCCTTCCAAAGCAATCACGAAGGCGAACTCGTCGACCGTATACAGGCGGCACGCCAGGATCAGACCGATTTCATCATCATCAATGCGGCAGCATATACGCACACCAGCGTTGCGTTGCGCGATGCGCTTGCCGCCATCGAAGTTCCTTTTGTCGAAGTACATTTATCCAATGTGCATAAGCGGGAAAGCTTCCGCCATCACTCCTATCTGGCCGACAAGGCGCAGGCAGTGATAGCGGGGCTGGGGCCTTTCGGTTACGAAGCCGCCCTGCGCTATGCTTTAGCCAGTCAAGAGCGGTAGACGTCTCTTTTTTAACCTTTAATCATTTGCGTTCACCCTGGGCAATGGCAGCGGGGTAATGCTCGGGAAGTTGGTATGGACCTTAGAAAACTGAAAACCTTGATCGACCTCGTTGCCGAGTCGGGAATCGCCGAACTTGAAATCACCGAAGGCGAAGGCAAGGTCAGAATCGTCAAATTCTCGCAGACCGTGCAGCCTGTCGCTTATGCCGCCGCCCCGGCTCCGGCTCCAGAGGCCGCTCCGGCGGCCGCTGCTGCTCCGGCAGCGCCGGCTGTGCCTGCGGGACACGCGGTCAAGGCGCCCATGGTGGGCACGTTCTATCGCTCCCCCAATCCTGGCGCCTCGCCCTTCGTGGAAGTCGGCCAGGCGGTCAAAGAAGGCGAGCCCCTGTGCATTATCGAAGCCATGAAACTGCTTAACGAGATCGAGGCCGATAAATCCGGCGTCATCAAGGAAATCCTGGTCGAGAACGGCGAACCCGTCGAATACGGTCAACCCTTGTTTGTCATTGGCTAATCCATGTTCGAAAAAATTCTCATTGCCAATCGGGGCGAGATCGCACTACGTATACAACGTGCCTGCCGCGAGCTGGGCATTAAAACCGTGGTGGTGCATTCCGAAGCCGATCGCGAGGCCAAGTATGTTCGTCTGGCCGACGAATCCGTGTGTATCGGACCTGCGCCGGCACGCGACAGCTACCTGAACATGCCGGCCATTATTTCAGCCGCCGAAGTCACCGACTCGGAAGCCATACACCCCGGTTACGGTTTCCTGGCTGAAAATGCTGATTTTGCCGAGCGCGTCGAAAAAAGCGGTTTTGTCTTTATCGGCCCTCGTCCCGCATC
>DATCYE010000135.1:0-3491 GCA_036570485.1 Pusillimonas sp.
CAGTGCTTCGCGCAGCGGCGTGCGGGAGATACCTAGCGCGGCGGTCAGCTTGACTTCGTCAATCCACTCGCCCGCCTGCAATCCGCACGACTGGATCATTGCCCGCAACTGGTCGGCAACTTCCTGATAGAGAATTTTCTGGACAATCCGGGCAGCCACTATCTGTCTCTCGTTCGCGTGCTAATTCATAATCAATAATTCATAATTATAGAGAGATGAAAGTTGAATACAAGAGAGCCGAAGCCATGGTTATCCCTAGCTTTGGGGCCAGGGTGGCGATTGGCTCATTCGTATCGTTTGCGAAGTCTTGTTAAGCCGGAGCCGTGTGCGCCGTCCCTGTAGTTGCTTCAAATGTCCATCCAGACAATGACAAGTCCCACTTTCTTTGGTTTCATAAACGCGGCGCGATGAATATCTTTGACGCGCGATACCGGAAGGGAACAGGCACCAAATGACGAAGTGCGCACTTGATGACGAAGTGGGCGCTTGATTATAAAACAAATTATGCATACAATTTGCTTATTGGACATAACTTATGATCCAGCAAAAAACGCCAGAAACATTGCGGAACGCGGTCTTTCATTTGACAGTGTTGCAGAGTTCGACTTCACCACAGCCAAGGTAAAGATTGACGATCGCAAAAAATACAGCCAGACCCGCTACATAATGACGGGTTACCTGCACGAACGTTTGCACGTGCTGGTGTTCACCGAGACTGGAACCGGCCTGCGCGTCATTAGTTTCCGCAAGGCCAACAGCCGCGAGGTAAAACGCTATGTCAACTCGTAAGAAACCCCTTATCGGGCCAGACGGCGAAGTCCGGGAGCTCACAAGCGACGATCTGGGGTCGTTCCGTCGGGCCGCCGATGTTCTACCCGCCACTCTACAGAAAAAGCTCGGGATGCGTACCCGGGGACCGCAGCGCGCCCCTACCAAAGAGCGCATTACCATTCGCCTGTCCCCCGAGGTCGTCGAATCTTTCCGCACGAGCGGACCGGGATGGCAAGGCCGCATCGATGATGCCCTCAAGAGCTGGCTCAAGCATCACGAACCCGCATGAACCCGTTGCAACCCAACCCATAACGGGCCTAGCGGATTCCCCCCATTGCTATTCACCCTCGCCTTGAAACTCCGAAAAACTACTTGCTTTTAGCGCTAAGCGCATCCTGCTTCTGCTGCAATTGCTTGATTTGCTGCTGCAGCGCATGCAGGCGTCTGCGCGCATCGGCCTGTTGCTTGGCCATTTGCGCCGCTTCTTTCTTGGCCTGCTCTTGCTGGGCGGCAATTATGCTGTCTCGCTGGCGCTGGGCGGCCAGGTCGTTTTGCAACATGTTGACTTTATCAAGGCGTTCGTTGACTTCTTTCTGAGTGTGCTCGTATTGCGCCTGCAAGGTGATGCTGCGCAAGTCGGCCTTGGCCAGATCGGCGCTTTCCTTGCTGAATTTACCGTAGGTCTTTTCAGCCTTGGCGCGATCCTGGGTTTTCAGGACGCGCCAGAAGTTCTTTGCCTGGAACAACGCCACATAATAAGTAAGGGTATCGGGCTTGAACAGCATACTGGCGCCGTACTTGCCGTTGTAGGTGGTGCGCAGTTCCTGTACTTTGCGCTGCTGGATAAGCGCCTGAAGCTCGGCCGACGTGCTGTGGCCGGCGGCCCGGGCTTCGGCCGGAGGTGTAACGGGGGTGGCGTCCACCGACTTGGCATCGGTTTGCGTGACCACAGGCTGATCATCTTTTTTCTTTAGCGCGGCACAAGCAGCCAGCCCTGTGCACAACAACGCCACCAGACTCGCACGCGCAACCGCGCGAAAATAATTATTCCGCATACCCATCCATCCTCCAAAAGCGACTATATAACATACAAAATCGTCAGTTCGCGCAAATTCGTCATTCTTGCGATGATCAAATCCCGGCACTACGGGTTCGCCACGCTTTCTCCCCGGGCGGCAATCTGATATTTGCGCATTTTTTCCCATAATACCTTGCGGCTGATGCCCAATTGCGCCGCCGAATCCTGGCGGCGCCAGGCATTATCGTCCAGCGCCTGCAAGATGCGCTCGCGTTCGGCAAGCTCGGCGCTGCCAAGGCCCAAATCCTCGGTCTGAGCGGCGCCCTGCGCGCCGCAGCGCGCCGATGGCTCCAACGCCATCGGATGCGATTCGTCAATGCGCTGGAACAAGCGCTCCAGGCGCAGGCGCTCCCAGGACCCGAACTGGCGCCGAACCAGGCTTACCCGTTCGGCCAGATTCGACAGTTCACGCACGTTGCCGGCGAAGTGTGTGCGCGAGACGCGCTCCACCACCCACGACGGCACCGGATCGGCATTGCCCGGCATGGCCGCGGCAAGCAACACATTGAAGATGGCCGCTTTTTCGTCCGGGCCGCGCTGTTCAAGATTGGGAACGTACAGTTCAATAACAGCCAGGCGGTAATACAGATCGGCCCGGAACCGGCCGCCCTCCACCAAGGTAGGCAAGTGCCGATGGGTGGCGGCAACCAGCCGGAACTGCACCGGGATTTCCACCGTGGCGCCCAGCCGAGTCACCGTGCTTTGCTCCAGCACCCGCAGCAGCTTCACCTGCTGATACAAAGGCAAGTCGCCAATTTCGTCCAGAAACAGCGCGCCGCCGTTGGCTTGCTCGAAATAGCCTTTGTGTACACCGACCGCACCGGTAAACGCTCCCTTGGCATGGCCAAAAAAGTGCGCTTCGAAAAGCCCTTCGGGCACCGCGCCGCAGTTGACCGCCACAAACGGCCCATCGGCCTGCGCCGAACGTTCGTGCAGCAGATGGGCAATGCGTTCCTTGCCCACGCCGGTCTCGCCATGGACCAGCACGTTCGAATCACAATCGGCATACGTTTCGGCCTCGGACAGTACATCGCGCATTACTTTGGACACCGCCACCAGCGGCTGCGGCTGCTCGGCCGCCGCGTGGCGTTCGGCCTCAACCTGCGACGCCACCCCCGCCAGCTCGAAAACCAGGTTGCGCAGCTCGGCCCCGGTAAACGACAAAGGCAGGGTATAGGAATACGCCTGGGGATAGAAGCGCGGATCGTAGCCGCGCTGCTCCGAGGCCACCCAGATAACCGGAATGGCGTTCGCGGTAAGCCAGTCGTGCCCGACAAAACGTCCTTCGATCATGACCGACACCGACACCAGCGCCACCGCCCGCCGCGCCAGGTCACGCTCCTGCGCGAACGACGCCGACGGGTCCGCACCGATCACGCGAATATCGTAATTGGCCAGACCACGCTCGGCCCGCCCCAACAAATCGGAGCTGCCTTCCCAGACAAACAGATCGATATCTTCGATGTGAGCGTTACCCACTGTGATCATTCCTAAAATTCAACACGTAATGGCGTGTGTAGCTGTAAATATACTTTGTAGATATGTTGTTCATCACTGCACCAGATGCGGTCCGCCGCAGTTTACGGAGTAGAGGTTGACGTCGGTTTGGCCTAGGCTCAGACCGAACTGTGCAATGAGCTTA
>DATCYE010000136.1:0-7574 GCA_036570485.1 Pusillimonas sp.
GCGTATTTCTTGGTGACGGCGGCGCTTATTTTCTGGGTTTCATGCTGGCGGAACTGGCTGTGCAACTGGTGGTGCGCAATCCCAGCGTCTCGCCGTTTTATGCGCTGGCGGTGTTGTTCTATCCGGTATTTGAAACCCTGTTCTCTATTTGGCGTCGCCGCTTCAAGCGCGGCACGCCGGTCGACCAGCCCGACGCGCTGCATCTGCATCAACTGGTTTTCCGGCGGCTCGTACGCGTAACCTTCAGCCGCGACAGGCGCCATGCCGTACCGGCCCTGTGCAATGCCATGACTTCTCCCTACCTGTGGGTACTGGCGCTGATCGGACTCGTACCCGCGACTATCTGGTGGGACAACGCATGGGCATTGTGCGCCAGCCTGGTGGTCTTTTCGTCGGTGTATTTGTGGCTGTATTCGCGTCTGGTGTCTTGGCGACGCCCTTCGTGGTTGTTATTGCCCTCGTTGGGGCGCGATAATCACCACAAATAGCGGTTGGTGTGCTCGTAAATAAATCACTTTCTTCTTTTTTAACGCCTGGCGTGGGAGATTCAAGTTGCAAATTCAAGATGTGAAACTTGCGGTAGTCGGTTTGGGCTACGTGGGCCTGCCTCTGGCAGTCGAGTTCGGTAAGAAGCTGTCGGTACTGGGCTTCGATATCAACGCGCGCCGCATCGCGGAATTAAAGGAAGGCCGCGATCACACGCTGGAAGTCGAGCCGGTCGAGCTTGCGCAAGCCGCCAATCTGCGGTTTAGTCACGAAGCCGAGCATCTGGCGCAGGCCAATGTGTTCATCGTGACTGTGCCCACGCCCATAGATGAATATAAACAGCCCGATCTGACGCCCCTGATACGTGCCAGTGAAACCATAGGCAAGGTACTCAAGCGTGGCGATATCGTAATTTACGAATCCACGGTGTATCCCGGCGCGACCGAAGAAGAGTGCGTACCGGTGCTGGAACGCGTTTCGGGATTGCGCTTTAACGAGGATTTCTTCGCGGGCTACAGCCCCGAGCGCATTAACCCGGGCGACAAGGCGCATCGTGTTTCCACGATCAAGAAGGTCACGTCGGGCTCGACGCCGCAAATTGCCGATCTGGTCGATGAGCTGTACGGCCAGATCATTGTGGCGGGCACGCACAAGGCGCCCTCGATACGCGTGGCCGAAGCGGCAAAAGTCATCGAAAACACTCAGCGGGACGTCAATATCGCGCTGATCAATGAGCTGGCTCTTATTTTCAACAAAATGGGCATAGATACCCAGGCTGTACTGGAAGCGGCCGGCACCAAATGGAATTTCCTGCCATTCCGCCCCGGCCTGGTCGGCGGCCACTGCATAGGCGTGGATCCCTATTACCTGACCCATAAGGCGCAAGCTATCGGCTATCACCCGGAAATCATTCTGGCCGGTCGCCGCTTGAACGACTCCATGGGCGGTTATGTAGTGTCGCAACTGGTTAAAACCATGACGAAGCGGCGCATACAGGTGCAGGGCTCCAAGGTGCTGGTGATGGGGCTGGCTTTCAAGGAAAACTGTCCCGATCTGCGCAATACCCGTATTGTGGATATCGTGCGCGAACTGGGTGAATACAATATCGAAGTCGACGTCTACGATCCGTGGGTGGATGCGGGCGAGGCCGTGCACGAATACGGCATCACTCCGGTCGACAACCCGGCCGATGGCGCCTACGATGGCATTATCCTGGCGGTTTCGCATCACCAGTTCGTGTCCATGGGCAGCCAGGCTATTCATGCCCTGGGCAAGCCAGAGCATGTGCTGTACGACCTGAAGTACGTGCTTCCCGCAAGTGAATCCGATCTGCGGCTGTAAGGGGAATTTATGACTACTCGCTATCAGGAAGTCGCAGCAAGCCTGCAATCTGCACCCAAGGCATGGCTGGTCACAGGCTGTGCCGGTTTCATCGGCTCGAATCTGCTTGAGACCTTGCTGCTCATGGGTCAAAAAGTGGTGGGCCTCGATAATTTCTCGACCGGGCATCAATACAATCTGGACGAAGTCCGGAAAACAGTCGGGCCCGAAAAATGGGCTAATTTTGTATTTCACGAAGGCGATATCCGCGATATCGATACCTGCCACAAGGCGCTTGCGGGCATCGATCACGTTCTGCATCAGGCAGCGCTGGGGTCCGTGCCGCGTTCGCTGCAAGATCCCATCACCACCAATAGTGTCAATATCAACGGTTTCCTGAACATGTTGGTGGCCGCGCGCGACGCCCAGGTTCAGTCCTTTGTGTATGCGGCGTCCAGTTCTACCTACGGCGACCACGAGGCCTTGCCCAAGGTGGAAGACCGCATAGGCCGGCCGCTCTCGCCTTACGCGGTCACCAAGTACGTCAACGAACTGTATGCCGACGTCTTCGCGCGAGCCTACGGATTCGGCAGCATCGGGCTGCGCTACTTCAACGTGTTCGGCAAGCGGCAGGACCCTAATGGCGCCTACGCCGCCGTTATTCCCAAGTGGATAGCCGCCATGATTCGCGGCGAAGACGTGATGGTAAACGGCGACGGCGAAACCAGCCGCGATTTCTGCTTTATCGACAACGTAATCCAGGCCAACATTCTGGCGTCTCTGGCTCAGCCGGACGGCGTGAATCAGGTATACAACGTGGCATATAACGCCCGCACCAGCCTGAACGAGCTGTTCAACTATCTGGCCCAGGCCTTGGGCAACAATGGCATTGTCTACGACAAGCAGCCGGTCTATCGCGATTTTCGCGCGGGCGACGTGCGTCATTCGCAGGCCGATATCAGCAAGGCCAAGCAGTTGCTGGGGTACGAGCCCATGCACAACATCGTGCAGGGGCTAGAGGTCTCCATGCCCTGGTATACGCAATTCTTGCGTTAACTTGAAAACCCTGGCGCGGCGGCTTTCCAGTCTGCATTCGGATCACAAGCGTATTGCACAGGGTGCGATGCGCGTGGCGTTTTTTTTGCTGCTGGGCAAGGCGGCGGGCGCATTCAAGGAAATGGCGGTGGCTTACCGCTACGGCATCAGCGATGCCGTAGATGCCTACCAGTTCACCATGACCATGGCGAACTGGCTGCCCATCACCATCGTGGGCGCGCTATCCGTTGTGCTGATTCCGGTCTTGGTGCGAACCCGTTCACAGGGCCGGGCCGAGCGGGCGCGCTTCCTGGGTGAGCTTCAGGGCTGGGCGATAGCGGCGGGCACGGTGCTGGCGGTGGCAACGTATGTGGCGTGGCCGTGGGTGCTGGATCTGGCCGGACAGGGCTTGCCGCCCGAAGCGCGCCGCATGAGCATCGAGCTGACTTTTGCCTTTGCCCCGGCGGCTTTGCTGACATTGGTAACCGGCATCAGCGCCGCGCGCTTGCGCGCGCACGAGCGCCATATCAATACCTTGCTGGATAGCGTGCCGGCGGTCGTGATATTGACATGGGTTCTGCTGGCCGCCACAGTCAACGATATAGGGCCTTTGCTGTGGGGAACATTGGTCGGCTACCTGATCCAGTCCGCATGGCTGTTATGGCTGGCTTCCCGGGCTGATGGCATGTGGGGCCGGCCTCGTCTGGGCTTGTCTTCGCATCATTGGCCTGAACTGGTCAAGGCGGCAGGCGTCATGCTGGTGGGGCAGCTTGCCATGAGTTTCGTTGGCCCCATAGACCAATATACGGCTGCTCAGTTAAGCGGCAATGCCAATGCCACGCTGGGCTATGCCAGCCGTCTGTTGTCTTTGCTTTTGGGCGTGGGCGCAGCATCAGTCGGGCGGGCGGCCTTGCCGGTGCTGGCCGACATCCACAGCCGGGGCGACCAGGCACGGGCGCGCGCCATGGCCTTGAAGTGGTCCGTGCTGATGGTGGCGGCAGGCGCTGCGGTAACCTTGCTCGGCTGGCTGCTTGCCTCCTGGGGTGTGGCGCTGTTGTTTGAACGCGGCGCGTTTACGGCACAGAACACCGAGGCCGTGGCGCAGGTGCTGCGCTGGGGCCTGCTGCAGTTACCTTTTTATTTCGGGGTTCTGATACTGGTGCAATTGCTGGCCAGCCAGAATCGCTATCGCATCATGGCCGCTATTGCTGTGGCCAACTTTGCCGTCAAGGCCGTCATGAATCAGGTGCTGGCGCCGCAGATGGGGCCGGCCGGCATCATGCTGGCAACCAGCCTGATGTATGCCTTGTCCTACACTTGCTATGTGGTCGTGGCGCTGCGCCGGCCAGTCGCGCCCACGGCATCCGGTCCGCTTTAGAAACACAGGTATTGCATTGAGTCATTCTTCTCCTCAGCCCCATCTCATGATTGTTATCCATTCCCTTAGCGGGGGCGGAGCCGAGCGTGTGGCGGCCGATCTGAGCGCTTACTGGGTTCAGCGCGGCTACAAAGTTACGCTGGTGACGCAGGCGCATGCCAATACCGATGCCTACCCTTTGCATGCGGCGGTAAAGCGTTATGCGCTGGGCACTGCGGGTTCCAGCGGGGGCCGGGTTTCTGCTGTTCTGGCGAATTTACGGCGTGTCTGGAGCTTGCGCCAGTTGATAAAGCGCGAACAGCCAACAGTCGTGCTGGGCATGATGACGACGGCCTCGGTGCTGGCCATTGCCGCTGCGCGCGGACAGCGCTGCCGCGTGATCGCCACTGAGCATACCCACCCGCCTTCGCAGGAACTGCCCGCCATGTGGGAACGCCTGCGGCGCTGGGCCTACCCGCAGGCTTGCGCGGTTGTGGCGCTGACATCGGGAACGGCCGCCTGGCTGGAAAAAAACGTGCCCGGCTCGCGCTTGACTGTGATTCCGAATGCCGTGCGCTGGCCGCTGGAGAGCGCCGAGCCGGTGATCGAGCCGCCGCGCCGCAACGGGCGCTATCGCGTGCTGGCTGTCGGTCGCCTTCATCCGCATAAAGGCTTCGATATATTGATCCGTGCCTTCCAGGAAATTGCCGCTCATTTTCCCGATTGGGATCTGATTATTCTGGGCGAAGGCGATAGCCGCGATGCCTTGCAAGAGCAGATCGATGCGGCGGGGCTGGGTGCACGCATCAGCATGCCGGGTCGGGTGGGCAATGTGGCCGACTGGTATATGCAGTCCGACCTGTATGTGCTCAGCTCACGGGTCGAGGGCTTGTCCAATACTTTGCTGGAGGCCATGGCCAGCGGCTTGGCGCCGGTGGCTTTCGATTGCGAAACGGGCCCGCGCGAAATCGTGCGCAACGGCATAGACGGCGTGTTGGTCAGCCCCGCCGCCGACAGCGAGGCGCTGGCGGCGCACTTGTCCGATATGATGGCGCATCCGGAACAGCGCGAGGCCTATGCGCGGCGGGCGGTGGATGTAAGAGACCGCTTTTCCACGCCCCGGATCATGGCGCTGTGGGGTTATTTGTTTGACGTGCATTGATGCCGCCCGGCATGCGGGCGCGTAAGCGAGCGGATTATGTGTGGAATAGTAGGGGTGTGGGGTGCATTGCCCGACAAGCGGGCGATCGTAAGCGACGGATGTCGCCGCATGCGCCATCGCGGACCGGATAGCGAGGGTTATTGGGAAGACGAGGGCGCGGGCCTGGCTCTGGGGCACGTTCGGCTGGCCATACTAGACCTGACGCCTGCGGGACATCAACCCATGGTGTCGGCTTGCGGGCGCTACGTGCTGGTTCTGAATGGTGAAATCTACAATCATCTCGATCTGCGTTCGCGTCTGGAGGCGCAAGAGCAGGCGCCGGCCTGGCGAGGCCACTCCGACACCGAAACCATCCTGGCGGCGCTTGCCGCCTGGGGCATTCAAGACACCCTGAAAGCGGCCGTCGGCATGTTTGCCATGGCTTTGTGGGACCGGCAAGAGCGTGAGCTGACGCTGATGCGCGACCGCATGGGCGAGAAGCCTTTGTATCTGGGTTTCATCGGGCACAATTTCGTGTTCGCGTCCGAGCTCAAAGCGTTGTCCGGCGTTCCGGGCTTCGGCCAGGATCTTGACCGCCGTGCTCTTGCCTTGCTGCTGCGCCATAACTATATTCCCGCCCCGTACAGCATATATCGCGGTATCGGCAAGCTGGCGCCGGGCTCATGGCTGACCTTGTCCGAAACGCAATTGCGCCAGGCGACCCTACCGCCTGCACGCCAGTATTGGTCGGTTCAGCAGGCCAGGCGGCAGGCATCTGAAAATACGCTGTCGTTCGAGTCGGACGGGCAGGCCGTCGATGCACTGGAGGCTGTGCTGGAAAAGGCCGTGCAGGGCCAGATGATTTCCGATGTCGCTTTGGGCGCTTTCTTGTCGGGCGGCATCGATTCGTCGGTGGTGGTGGTACTGATGCAAAAATCGGCTGCGCAAGCGGTCAGGACGTTCTCTATCGGCTTCGACGATCCGGCCTTTAACGAGGCCGAACACGCCAAGGCCGTCGCCGCGCATCTGGGCACCTCGCACACCGAGCTGTACGTCAGCGCCGGGGATGCGCTTGATGTGGTGCCGCAACTGGCCTCGATGTACGACGAGCCGTTTGCCGATTCGTCGCAGATACCTACAGTGCTGGTCGCGCGCATGGCCCGTCGGCATGTCACTGTGGCGCTTTCGGGCGATGGCGGAGACGAGCTTTTCGGCGGCTATTCCCGCTATTTTCGCGCCCACCGCTGGTGGGAAAAACGTCAGTCCGTGCCTGGCGCACTGCGCGGCCCGATGGCGGCCGCCGCTCGCATGGGCAGGGGTCTGATACCGGCAAGCCATGCTCGCGACCAGATGGACAAGCTGACCGAGGTTTTGGGGGCCGAGCATGCCGGCGCGTTCTACCGGCAATTCGTGTCGTACTGGAAGCAGCCTGCTGAAGCGTTGGTAGACGCCGAACTGCCGCAGACGCTTTTCGATGCGCTGCCGCAAGATGGCATGTTCGAGCATATGATGCTGCTGGATGCGCAAACCTACCTGCCCGACGATATATTGGTAAAAGTGGATAGGGCGGCCATGGCGGCCAGTCTGGAGACTCGTGTTCCCATGATCGACCATCGTGTTTTCGAATTTGCACAAAGCCTGCCGCTGGGCTACAAAGTCCGGGACGGAAAAGGCAAATGGCTGCTGCGTCAGTTGCTATACCGGCATGTGCCGCGCGAACTGGTGGAGCGCCCCAAGAAAGGGTTTTCGGTTCCGGTGGCCGCATGGTTGCGCGGTCCCTTGAAAGACTGGGGCGCCGCTTTGCTGGACCCGGTGCGATTGCGTCGGGAAGGTGTGTTCCACGCAGCGCCCATCACGCGCAAATGGGAGGAGCATCAACAAGGTCGCCATGATTGGAGCACACACTTATGGAGCGTATTAATGACGCAAGCCTGGCTGGATGAAAACAAGACCAATAACGCAAAGGAATAGCCGTGAGAATACTGTTCTTTGTTAGCTCCAGGCATGCGGGCGGCGCCGAGCGTGTTGCTGCCACACTGGCTAGCGGCTGGGCCCGGCGCGGTGATTCGGTAACGCTGGTCCCCACCTATACGAAAAAAGGCAGTTGCTTTTATAGTCTGAATCACGCCGTCAAGCTGGTTTGGCTGGCTGATCGCATGGGCTGGCTGGGCCGAACCCTTTTTCCGTCCATCAGCAAATGGTTTGCCATCCGGCGTCTGGTGCGCGACACCAACC
>DATCYE010000137.1:0-2538 GCA_036570485.1 Pusillimonas sp.
ATCCACCAGTTCCGGCCACGCGCACGCAAATGGCCTGCCCGACGGCGCGCAAGATCTTGAAACTGTGCTGGCTCACCTGACAGAGCTATCCGCCTCGGTCAATATCCCGCTGAATGCGGACTTCGAGAATGGGTTTTCCGACGATATCGGTCAATTGCAGGACAACATCACCCGCTGCGTTGCCACAGGAATCGCCGGCCTGTCGATCGAAGACGCCCCGCAAGACAGGCCCGGTCTCTATGATTTTGAAAGCGCCGTGACTCGCATCAAGGCGGCACGCCTGGCCATCGACCAAACCGGCGAACGCGTGCTGCTTACCGCCCGCACTGAAGGGTTCATCCGCGGCGCCCCCGATATCGACGAGAGCATTCGCCGCGTAAAGGCATTTGCGGATGCGGGGGCCGACTGCCTTTATGTGCCCGGCATCAAGAGCGAGGAACATATAGCCGCAATCGTTCAGGCTGCAAGCGGACGCGCGGTCAACTTTCTGAACCCCACCCCTTTGGGGTATACCGTCGACGACCTGGCACACATGGGCATTCGGCGCATCAGCGTGGGCGGCTCTTTGGCCCGCGTTGCCATGGACGCTTTTTTGCGTGCTGCCCAAGGCATAGCTCAGGAAGGCAGCTTCGAAGGTTTTGCCGATGTCATCAGCAATGCCGATCTTAACCAGCGCTTTCAAAAGTATATCCAGACCTGATCCTATTGCCCGACAGCCTGCATTACCCGATAATCCGGCCTGGACGTCCTCCCGGCCGAAGCGCCGGCATTTCGCGGAGCTTTCAGGATGCATAACCGGCCCACACAACTTCTGCTGAACATCGGTCACGCCATCGACCATATGTTCCTGCTTATCTTCGCCACCGCCGTCACAAGCATCGCTGCGGATTTCGGCATGCAAAGCTGGGAAGACCTTATGCCCTACAGTGTGGCGGCCTTCTTTTTCTTCGGAATTGGTTCGCTGCCCGCAGGCAAGCTGGGCGATCATTGGGGACGCCGGCCAATGATGATACTTTTCTTTTTCGGCATGGGGGCTGCGGCCATCCTGGTCAGCGCCTCTACATCGCCCATACAGATGGCTTTGGCGCTTGCTTTGCTGGGTTGCTTTGCCGCAATTTACCATCCGGTAGGCATTCCCATGCTGGTGCAACGCGCCACCCGCCCTGGCTGGATCATCGGCGTCAATGGGCTGGCCGGCAACATGGGCGTTGCGCTCGCCGCCTTGATCACCGGCTTTCTGGTCAAGTATTTTGGGTGGCGCATGGCTTTTCTGATACCAGGCATTATCAGTCTGATATGCGGCGTACTTTTTGCATGGCTGGCATCGCACGAAGCTACGCCACCAGCCAAGAAAAAAGCCAGCACCACGGCCGTACAGGGAATCTCCATGGCCAAGTTATTTATGATCATGACCCTGGCGGCCACCAGTAGCAGTCTGCTTTTTAACTTCTCGACCAACAGCAACTACGAGCTGCTGTCCGACCGCTTGCAGCGGATTTCCCAAGACCCCGCCCAAATCGGCCTGCTGCTGGCCATCGTCTATGCGGTCGCATCGGCAACGCAACTGGTCGTTGGCCATCTGCTTGACAAGATAGCGCTCAAAACACTGTACCTGTCCATTATTGCCACGCAGGCGGTATTGCTTTTCTTCTCCATGAGCCTGGACGGTTGGGCTTTCTATACCATTCAGTTCATGTTCATGGCCGCTGTGTTCGGCGCCATTCCTTTCATCGACGCAATGATAGTCCGCTTCGTCGACGACAACATGCGTTCGCGGGTTTCGGGCATGCGCCTGACTGTTTCGTTCGGGGCCAGTTCGCTTGCCGTGTGGCTTATAGGACCTATCGTCAAGCAGGCCGGATTCACAACTCTATTGGGAGTCATGGCCTGCACCGCCCTGCTGACCCTAACCATCGCCAGCCAGTTGCCACGAACACCGCCTCCATAGTGGCCGCATAAAGCCCACGCCCGCCAGTGCATGCTATACTAGTAGGCTTAGTGTATGTAGCCAATACGGCGCAATGGCAGAGTGGTCATGCAGCGGATTGCAAATCCGTCCACCCCGGTTCGATTCCGAGTTGCGCCTCCAGAATTCATGCGGATTTCGAGAGGTTTTAGAAATCTCCGTGCTTCGCAAAAATACAAATCATAGCCCCGTTCGCGTCATGCGCCGGGGCTTTTTTGTGCTACAAATACTGTATATACAATCGGTATTTGGCGTCATGAAACCACCCCTCACCTGCGGTTGGCCAACACCTTGGAAACCGAACCGTGCGTGGCCGAGGCTGATTACGAACGCCTTAGCAGCGGTCGCGATGAAATCGCCCAAGGTCGGAAGCATGAGCCGCCACCTGCGCGACTTACTAACGCTGCTGGACGCCGCCGATCTTACAAGCGCGAAGACCCGGGATCAGCGCCGCCACTAGGCGGCAGAAGGATGCTGGTGGCGAACTGCCCCCCAGAAATTAACCCGAGTGCGGGCGCTTGCCGGGATTTTTCTTGTGGTGGGTATGCGCGCCACGCTCTTGGCTCACACGT
>DATCYE010000138.1:0-5949 GCA_036570485.1 Pusillimonas sp.
AAGGCATGCCCTACCTTCTGGCCCAACTTGACAATCGGGTCGTCGGTTACTGCTATGCATCGCTGTACCGGCCACGTGTCGCCTATCGGTACACCATAGAAGATTCTATTTACCTCGAAGAGGGGCAATCCGGTCAAGGCCTGGGCAAAGCCCTTCTGTCGGCTCTGATCGAACGCTGCGAACAAGGCCCATGGCGACAGATGATCGCCGTTATCGCCGGCCACGACAACCAGGGCTCTATCGGCCTGCATCGCAGTCTGGGCTTCGCTCATGCCGGCACCCAGCCCGCCACGGGCTTCAAGTTCAATCAGTGGATAGACGTGGTCTTCATGCAACGTGCGCTGGGCGAAGGCAGCAGCACCCCGCCCGCTGACTAAGCGTACCGTATCACAGGAAGGCCGCGCCGGCGCTAGGCCAGCACAATCCCGTATTCTTCCAGCCAGTCGCTCATGGCGTTGCTGCGCAATACCTGGAATTCAGCAAGCCGCTGCACGCCCAGCCCGTCTTCCGCCAGGGCCTGGCTGGCCGGATGGCACATGATTGCATCACCCTCGCCCGCCAGCCGCAGCCATTGGCGCAGCAAGCCCGCATAGACAGCTGCGCCGCCCTGGAAGTCGTACACCCCAAGGAAGCGGTGATTCAGCGTGAACCCGCGCTTGCGTGCCATGCGGCCGAAACAGCGGGCTCCTAAAAAGTCGATGATGCCGGCCTTCAGGCGCAAAGATGCGGGCATGCCGCTCAGGACCGCGCTGCGGGTGTAGCGCAGCCAGGGGCGTCCGCTTGCATAACGCCGCTCAAGCTCGTTTAGCAGCGCCGCCCGTATTTGCGGAAACTGATGTACATGTTGGTGCCCGTCGACAAAATCGGGCGCCCGGCCCATAACATTTTCGAAACCATCCAGTTGGCGAGCAATCTGCTCTTGAAGCTGCTTTGGATTCAAGCGGCGTAGCCAGGTGCGCGCTATTAAGACCGACACGGGCAAGTAGAGCCCGGGCTGTCCCAGCGACTCGGTAAAATTCAGATGCAGCCCTGCTTGCAGACCGGGGTTTGCAGCCAGTGCCGGTGCGCTGGCTGCAAACGAGGGCCCAAGAGCCATGCAAGTAGTTGCATTCAAACGCCTTGCGCCGGCCAATTCCAGTATGCCTGCATCGATGGCCGGATTCATGCCAAAATCGTCGGCGCAGATGACAATACGCTTTTCTTGAACTTCGACCACGCGCTCCCCTTCGGAAATAATGACGATGCAAAAACTTGTGTGGCAACTGGCTTGGTTTATTGCCGTAGGTTGCGCCGCAGCGGCCACCCATTGGCTGGTCGTCGTCGCCGTGGTATCGGCGGGCGCTCTGGCTCCGCTAGCGGCCAATGTTGTAGGCTGGCTGGTGGCTTTCTGTGTATCGTTCGCGGGCCACTACCAACTTACCTTCAAGCATCACCGGGCTCCCTTGGCCCGCGCGGCGCGGCGTTTCTTTGCCGTGTCGGCTCTGGGTTTCGGGGTAAACGAACTTGCCTATGCCTGGCTGCTGCGCGCCACCGACCTGCCCTACGACATCTTGCTGGCGCTGATTTTAATCGCGATCGCCGGTATGACCTTCGTTCTTGGCCGGTTTTGGGCATTCCGGCGAAAAACCTAAGCGACCCAGCCTTGGAGCCAGGCCCGCCTCTTGTATCAAGCCCCGCCCGCACTGCTGACGCACCAAGTACACCGGACGGTTTTTGACTTCGCCGAAAATGCGTGCGATATATTCCCCCAGCACGCCCACGGATATAAGCTGCACGCCGGCAAAGAACAGAACGACAGTGATCAAGGTGGCCCAGCCCTGCACCGGATTGCCATACATAAGATTGGTCACGATAATGAACAAGCCATATGCAAACGACAGCAGGGACAGGCAGATGCCCATCAGGCTGAGCATGCGCAGGGGCCAGGTCGTAAACGCGGTAATGCCGTCGATGGCGAAACGAAACAGCTTGAACGGCTTGAAGGTGGATTGACCATGCAAGCGCTCGGGGGGCGAATAAAGCATGGGTTCCGCGCGGAAACCCACCCAGGCGAACAGCCCTTTCATGAACCGGTTACGCTCGGGCAAGCGCAGCAAGGCATCGACCACCACCTTGTCCATAAGACGAAAATCCCCGGCGTTTTCGGGTACTTGCAAGCCCCCTGATGTACGCATGAGCTTGTAGAAAAACCGTGTCCCCACGCGTTTGAATACGGATTCGTCGTCGCGCGTGGCGCGCACGGCATAGACCATTTCGGCGCCTGCTTGCCAGCGCTCGAGCATCTGGGGGATTAGCGTCGGGGGATGCTGTAAATCGGCATCCATGCAAACCACGACCTGCCCACGCGCGGCTTCCAGCCCGGCGGTCAGCGCGGCTTCCTTGCCGAAATTTCGAGAAAGCTGCATATACACAATTTCGGGATGCCGGGCCGCCAATACGTGCATGGCGGCGGATGTTCCATCGGTGCTGCCGTCGTCCACGACGATGACTTCATATTCGAGCGACAAGGAATCCAGAACCGTCGTAAGCAGAGGCAACAATACCTGTAAATTGGCTTCCTCGTTCAGACAAGGGATCACGCAAGTCAGCGTGGTTGGCTGGGGCATAGAAATTTAGGCAAAAAAACGTGATGGGCGGCGGCGTAATCGCCAAGGGTGAAATTTCGGGCAGACTCTAATGCTACCCGCCTGGGCCGCAGGTGATAATAGCGTAAAACCCCCATTGATCGCCAAACTTCTTATATGTTTTGAGGTCCTGCTGCATTGACGTTGGCATCAAATTTTTATAAGATTACTATTAAATAAATCTTTAACTTGATGCCGGCTTGTCACTACCTTGCACTGGCATCGCATTCACGCTGTTTTCGCAGGAATATTTTTCCATGGCTCGATCCGAACTCTGTACCGAAGAAGAAATAAAAACCCTGGTTTACGGATTCTACGACCGTGTACGGGCTGATGCCATGCTGGGTCCCATTTTCAATCGTCATATTCACGACTGGGATACGCACCTGGGCATCATGGTTCGATTCTGGTCGTCGCTGCTACTGGGAACAGGCACATACAGCGGCACGCCCATGCCCAAGCATATTGCCCTGCCCGGCATTGAAGCCGCCATGTTCACGCAATGGCTGGCGCTGTTTCGTCAAACAACACAAGAGCTGCCGAACCGGGCATTTGCCGAACGCGCCGAGGAATTCGCCCAGCGCATCGCGCGCAGCCTGTGGTTCGGCTACCAGATGAACAACGAACCCAATCGCATGCCGACGGAGCTCACTCATGGCTGAACTCATGCAAATCCAGGAAGGCAGACAGGCGACGGCAATCAGACCCGATATGAAAGCCTTTCTTAGCCTGGGCTTCAGGCCGCTTTATATAGCGGGATGCGGTTGGGGGCTGATCTCCCTGTTTATCTGGATCTTCGCACCGCAGCTTATCGGCCAGCCCCTGGGCGGGGTAGCCTGGCATGCTCATGAGATGCTTTGGGGCTTCATCGCCACCATCGCAGTCGCTTTCCTGCTAACGGCCAGCGCCACCTGGACGGGTTTCAATCCACTGAAAGGGGCGGGCCTGGCCGCCATCGTCCTGTTATGGCTGATTGCGCGCATCGGCTACCTGTTCGGCGGTGAAGTCGGCGCATATATCGCCTGCGCCAGCGAACTCGCCTTTTTCGTCATCAGCGCAGCATGCCTGATGCGTGTAATGGTAAAGGGCAAAAGCCGGCGCAACTACGGCGTGCCGTTGCTGGTGCTGGGCCTGGGGCTGGCCAATGTGCTGTACCTGCGTGCAGCCCTCGATGGCAACTACATCTTGCTTATGCAACGCTTCGATCTGGGCATGATCTGCATGGCCGTGATTGCGCTGCTTATCGGCCGTCGTGTCATACCCTTCTTCTCGATGCGCATGGTGCCCGGCCTTGAACTGCCCATGCAGGTTCGCAGCGGTCAGTTTCAACTGGTCGTCAGCGTGCTCGCCATCGCCCTGGGTCTGGCGGGCCTGTCTTTAGCCATGGCCGCCGCGCTGGCCGCAGTCGGCCTGGTCAGCCTGTGGCAGGTGCTGCGCTGGAAGCCGCTGGCGGTTCTGCACAAGCCCATGCTATGGATACTTTACCTGGGCTACGCCGCGCTGGGCGTCGGCCTGATCTTTGCCGCCTGGCACACCAGCGGCCTGGCCACCGGCGTGCTGGCACGCACTGCGGTACATGTGCATATCATAGGCATGGGCGGTTTTGCCGTGCTCATCATCGGCATGTTGACCCGCACGGCACTGGGCCATCTGGGTCGTCCTCTGGCTTTGGATACCAGCATGCTGGCAAGCTATTACCTAATGATCGCCGCCGTCGTATTCCGGCTGGCGGCTCTTTGGCCCAGCAGCGGCAGCTTATGGCTGCTGCGCGCGGCAGCCATAAGCTGGATAGCCTGCCTGGCCCTTTACCTGTGGCGTTTCACGCCCATGCTGATTCGGCCACGCCGCACAAACCCGGGGTAAGCACATGCGTCTGACCACAATGACCGATTACGCGATGCGCCTGCTGATGTACGTAGGCAGGCATCCGGATCGCCTGTGCACAATCGCCGAAATCGCCAAGGCCTACGGCATATCCGAGCCGCACTTGATGAAGATCACGCATAGGCTGGCACAGCGCGGATGGATAGAAACCATACGCGGCAAAAACGGCGGCATGCGTCTGGCCCTGCCGCCGCATGAAATCAATCTGGGTGCGGTCGTGCGCGACACCGAAAACGATCTGGCACTGGTGGAATGCTTTGTGGCCGGCAATGCCTGCACCCTGAGCGGCCATTGCGGCCTGACCGCCATCATCGACGGCGCTTTGCAGCAGTTCATGCAGCACCTGGATCGTTTCACACTAGCCGACATACTGCCCGAGTCCGACCGCGACTCAATATCTACCCTGCGCTTCGTCGAGCGGGTTGAATCCAGCTAAGGCAAACAGGCCGGCGCCCCGACTAACTGCTGGGCCGGAAAAACGATCAAAGACGGGCATCAGTTGCTGAAATGACGCAGCAGTTTGGTCAACAAAGGCCGCACCGCGCGTAGCTCTTCAAGATGAACATTCGCCAGGGTGGCCAGTTTTTCTTCGGCCAGCGGCGTCAGGCTTATCCGTACCCGCCGACGATCGGCAGGATCCCGATAGCGATGCACCAGCTCCATACGAACCAGACGATTGACGAGTTCCACCGCGCTGTGATGACGAATCAGCAGCTGTTCGGCGACATCCCCGATGCTGGGCGCCATGTCGGCGCTCATGGCCTTGATTGCCAGCAATGCCTGATGCTGCTGCGGCATGAGTCCCGCACTGGACGCCGCCGCTACGCTGAACGCGCTGAAGCGGCGCAAGGTAAAGCGAAACATGGCCAGTGCTTCGTAATCGGCGCGGGTAGGGCTGCCTTCTTTGCCGCTGGCGGGCTTATTGCAAGAAGTCACCAGCGGCCCCCCTTGATCCGTCAGACCAGATTGCAGCGCACCGTTATGGGGTGCGCGCGCAATACCGACATGACGGTGTCGTCGACCTTTCCTTCGACATCGGAAATCACATAACCGATCTGGCCGCGCGTCTGCAATTGCTGGCTGACGATGTTCAAGCCGTGCTCGGCCATAAGGTTGCTCAGCGTACCCATGGCGCCCGGTAAATTCCGGTGTACATGCAGAATGCGGGCCGTGCCGGCTGCCTCTTGATAGGGGATTTCGGGGAAATTTACCGCACCCTTGGTCGTGCCGCTCAATGCGAAACGAACCAGCTTTTCGGCCACTTCGCGGCCGATATTCTCTTGCGATTCTTGCGTGCTGCCGCCGATATGGGGGGTAAGAATGACGTTGCGCATGCCGATCAAAGGGCTGGCCAACGGTTCGTTCACGCTTTTCGGCTCGGTGGGGAAGACGTCCAGCGCGGCGCCGGACAGGTGCCCGGAAACCAGCGCCGCATGCAGCG
>DATCYE010000139.1:0-5098 GCA_036570485.1 Pusillimonas sp.
TACCTGGGAAAATATTTTCAGCGCGGCACCGGCCGGCGCACAGGCATGGTGCGCGTCAAGTCGGTTTTGCGCGACATGATCGAATTCGACACCTTGAATCTGCTGGCGCCCAACTGGCCCATTACCGGGAAGCTGGATGCCATCTTCTGTCGCAACACCATGATTTATTTCGATAGGGCGACGCAAACCCGCATTCTGGAACGCTTTGCGGCCGTGTTGAAGCCTGGCGGCCTGTTGTTTGCCGGGCATTCCGAGAATTTTACGTATTTGACCAAGGCATTTCGCCTGCAAGGACAGACCGTGTACGTGGCAGCCTAAAGGCCGTCGCTCCTTGTTTTTTGTACAGTATAAGAATGAAGAAAATTCGTGTTCTGTGTGTAGATGATTCGGCCTTGGTTCGTGGGCTGATGACCGAAATCATCAATAGCCATCCCGATATGGAGGTCGTCGCGGTGGCGCCCGATCCTCTGATCGCCCGCGAACTGATCAAAGAGCATAATCCCGATGTCCTGACGTTGGACGTCGAGATGCCACGCATGGATGGCCTGGACTTCCTGGAGCGCCTTATGCGCTTGCGGCCCATGCCCGTGGTTATGGTGTCGTCGCTGACCGAGCGCAATTCCGAAGTCACATTGCGCGCGCTCGAGCTGGGCGCGGTCGACTTCGTGACCAAGCCCAAGCTGGGCCTGCGCGATGGCCTGCTTGAATACAGCGAACTTATCGCCGACAAAATACGCGCGGCCGCGCATTCCAAGCCGCGCCAGGCCACCCAGGCCAGCGCTACGCCGCGCGCTCGCCTGACCCAGCCTTTTTCCACCACCGAAAAGCTGGTGCTGATCGGCGCCTCCACGGGCGGAACCGAAGCAATCAGGCAGGTACTCGAGCCCTTGCCGGCCAACAGCCCAGCCATTATGATCACCCAGCACATGCCGGCCGGTTTCACCCGCTCGTTCGTGCAGCGCCTGGACAACCTCTGCGCTGTGCAGGTCCACGAAGCCGAAGACGGCCAGCGTGTTTTGCCAGGGCATGTTTACCTGGCGCCGGGCGGCCTGGCTCACATGAAGCTGGCGCGCTCGGGTGCCAATTACGTGGTCAAGCTTGAATACAGCGATCCGGTCAACCGGCATCGCCCTTCAGTTGATGTGTTGTTTCACTCCGCAGCCCAGGTGGCCGGCAAGAACGCCGTGGGCGTCATCCTGACCGGCATGGGTAAAGACGGAGCGCAAGGATTGCTGGCCATGAAACAGGCCGGCGCCACAACTTTTGCACAAGATGAAGCCAGTTGTGTTGTATTTGGAATGCCGCGCGAAGCCCTGCACATCGAGGCGGCGGATAGCGCGGTGCCGTTGTCGGAAATGAGCGAGCGCATTTTGGCCAGCGCCGGCTCTTATGGCCATCGAGTCTGATTTCTTAGCCTGATCGATGGCTTTATTATATTTTGGAGAGTGTTAAGTGGTACAAAAAACCATGAAGATCCTGGTCGTTGATGATTTCCCGACCATGCGTCTCATCATCAAGAACCTGCTTAAAGACCTGGGATTCGAGAACGTCGACGAAGCAGAAGACGGCGCCATGGGTCTGGAAAAACTGCGCAACGGCAATTTCGACTTCGTCGTCTCCGACTGGAATATGCCGAATATGGATGGACTGACCATGCTGCAGCATATCCGGGCCGATTCCGCGCTGGCCAAGCTGCCTGTACTGATGGTGACAGCCGAAGCCAAAAAAGAAAACATCATTGCCGCTGCGCAGGCAGGGGCGAATGGCTATGTGGTCAAACCATTCACAGCAGCCACTCTTGAAGAGAAGCTGAATAAAATTTTCGAAAAGCTCGGGTAAGGGGGAAGCATGGACACCGCAACAGACAACCCCACGGCTCAAGCGATAGGCAGCGAACCCCCCGTCGATCTGATTCATCGTATTGCGTCGCTTACGCGCATGCTGCGTGAAAGCATGCGCGAACTGGGGCTGGACCAAGCCATTAAAGATGCCGCGCATGCCATACCCGACGCGCGCGACCGCTTGCACTACGTCGCCCACATGACCGAGCAGGCCGCCAATCGCGTTCTGAATGCAGCCGAGCAGACCCAGCCCTTACAGGACAGCATGCAGCGCGATGCTAAAGCGCTGGATGCGCGCTGGCAGGCCTGGTTCGATCATCCGGTCGAGCTGGTCCAGGCGCGCGAACTGGTCGACGACACCCGGGCTCTTTTGAAGTCGGTGCCCGAAAAAACAGCCGCCTCGCAGAACTATCTGCTCGACATCATCATGGCGCAAGACTTCCAGGACCTGACCGGCCAAGTCATCATGCGGATGCTGGGCGTTGTTTCGGCCATCGAAACCGAACTGGTGCAGGTGTTGGTCGATAACGTGCCGCAGGAACTGCGTGAAGAGACCAAATCGCTGATGAATGGACCCGCCGTCAACCCGCAGGGCAAGGTCGACGTTGTTACCAGCCAGGATCAGGTCGACGACTTGTTGTCCAGCCTGGGCTTCTGATAAACCAGGAGATACATTTCATTGCATTTTTGATACAGTGAGGCTAATACTAAAACTAGAAGTAAAGCCAGGAGACAAGCATGAAGCCAGCAACCAAACGCACTGTGGGTGTATCGCGTCTGCTCAAGCAACTTAGCCGCGGGCAGGCTACATTATCTGACCGTGCCTGGACGCTAAGCCCTCTTGCCTGGCCTTTGTCACGTTTCTTGTCGGCCTTGCGCGATCGCTTCGTTACGATGCGCCAGGCCAGTATCGATATCTCGCTGAATACGGCTCGCCTGCATGCTCAAACCCAGGCTTGCCGCGACATGGCCCGCGAACAGGCGGCTGAATCCCAGGGCCTGGCTTCGCGTGGTGCGCAAATTGCCGCTATGTCCGAAGAAACCTCTGCGTCGGTCGGCGAAATCGCCTCTACCTTCCACGACCAGATGGAGGCCGCCCGGAAAACCCTGGATCAGCTTAACGAACTGCATGAACGCGTCAGCCGCGTCAGCACGCAAATGGAAGTTTTTTCGGGCGTGGTCTCGCAGCTAAGTCAGCGCGCCCAGTCGGTGGACGATACCAGCCGGCTTATTAAAGACATTGCGCTTCAAACTCATCTGCTGGCGCTTAATGCCGGGGTCGAGGCCGCCAGGGCGGGCGATGCGGGCAAGGGTTTTGCCGTGGTCGCCAGCGAGGTCGGCAAGCTGGCCGAGCGTGTTAATGCCGCTACCGGTGAAATCGTTCAGCATGCCGGCGAAATCCTCGAACTGGTTTCCAGTACGCGCGAGAAAACCGACCATATCCATCTGGACATGAGCTCTTCGGGTAAGGTGGTTACCCAGTTCACCGCCAATTTCAATCAGTTCGTCAAAGACTTCGAGCATATGGATATCCAGATGAACGAAGTGACGCATACGGTCGCTCAGGTGGCGTCGACCAACCAGGAAATGAATCTGTCCATCGAGCGCATCGCCCTGCTCAGTTCGCAGGTTCAGAACCGTATGGTTACCATGAACGACCAGGTGGTGGCTGTGCGGGATAAGTCCGAGAGCCTGCAGGAAATGCTGGCTGCCTTGCGCACCGGCAATACGCCGTTCGATGCGCTGGCCGCCATGCTCGACTCCTTGCAAGTGGCCTGCAAGAAGCTGCTGCTGCAAGCCAGGGATCAGGGCACGGATATTTTCGATCAGCAGTATCAGCTCATACCCAACAGCAATCCCCCGCGCTACCATACGCGCTACGACGGCTCTATCGATCAGCAACTGACCCAGTTGCTGGACTATATGCTGGAGCAGTTGCCCGGCGGCTTTTATACCTTGCTTATCGATAAAAACGGCTATTGTCCTACCCACAATACCCGTTATTCGCGCCAGCCCACAGGCGACCTTGATCACGACACCCGCCATGTCCGCAACAAGCGCATTTTCGACGACCCGGTCAGCCTGGGCGCGGCAGGAAACGAGGCGGGCGTACTCTGCCAGACGTATATGCGCGATACCGGCGAAATTGTTACCGACGTGTCCATCCCCTTGGATATCGACGACAGCCGCTGGGGGGCCGTGCGTATAGGGCTCGATTATCCGCGTTTTGAAGAGCTTGCCACCCAGTCCCAGAGGGCGAACTAAGCGCATTTATCCTGTTTGCTTGTCCATTGCGGCTTGCCTAGGGTCGACTAGAATTTACGTGGAATAATCCACCCTGGTCAACCCCCCGTTTTAAGCACTGCATGGCAGAGGACAGCGACCTCGAAAAAACCGAACCCGCCTCACCCCGGCGCCTTGAAAAGGCGCGCGAGGAGGGGCAGGTTGTGCGTTCGCGCGAGCTGAACACTTTTTTGCTGTTGGCGGCCGGTGTGGCGATGTTGTGGTTCGGCGGGGCGAACATGTATCAAAGCCTGACGGGCATCCTGCGTTCCGGCTTATGGTTCGATTTACGGGTCGCCAGCGATACTAATGTAATGCTGGCCGTAGCGGTCAATTCGGCGTATCAGGCCTTGCTGGCTCTATTGCCGTTGTTTGTCTTGCTGGTGGTGGTGGCGATTTTGGCGTCGGTACTGTTGGGTGGCTTTCTTTTTTCCACCAAATCGCTGGAGCCCAAGTTTGAACGCATGAATCCATTGAAGGGCGTTGCCCGCATGTTTTCGGCTCAGACCATGGTGGAACTGATCAAAACCCTGGCCAAGGCTTCGGTTATAGGCACTGTTGCCGCGTTGGTCATCTCGCATTACCGGGATCAGATGATCTCCTTGATGCACACCACGCCCACCGAAGCCCTGACATCGGGCATAGGCCTGGTGGCGCTTTGTTGTGCTCTGATCGTGGCGGCCTTGTTTCTTATCGTGGCGATAGATGCCCCATGGCAGATATTCAGTCACTTCAAGAAAATGCGCATGTCGCTTCAGGATGTGAAGCAGGAACATAAGGAAAGCGAGGGCGACCCGCACGTCAAGGGCCGCATTCGACAGCAGCAGCGCGCCATGGCGCGGCGGCGCATGATGTCCGAGGTACCTGGTGCTGACGTCATTGTCACCAACCCGACTCATTACGCGGTTGCGCTGGCGTACAAAGACGGACAGGGTGGGGCGCCCAGGGTCATTGCCAAAGGGTCCGGCCTGTTG
>DATCYE010000140.1:0-3790 GCA_036570485.1 Pusillimonas sp.
GGACTGTCTGGACGTGCTTGCCATGGGGGCCGTGCCGCGCTGGATCTCCAACAATACGACGGCCATCTCCACCTTCGGTGCCGTGCTCGATCGTATCGGCCCGTGCATAGTGGTCACGCATAGCCAGGGCGGCTATGTCGCTTTGCAGGCTGCAAGTAGGCGCCCAGGGCTGGTGCGGGCCATGGTGCTGATCGAGCCTTCAGGCTTTCTCAAGCCAGAGCAATTGCCTGCAATGCGCGACACCGCGTGCCTGTTTGTGTATGGCGACAACCTCGGCGCCACGCCTTTGTGGCGAAGCCTGATGCGGCAGGCCGCGGACTTTCGGCAAGGTCTGGAACAGACCGGCGCACACGTTCAATGGTGGGAAATGGCACAACGGGGCATCCATGGAAATTCGCATTTGCTCATGATGGATAACAACAGCGATGACGTTGCCGACGCCATCGGTGCCTGGCTGCTGGAGCAAGCGCCAAAGGTTCCGGAAGCAAATAGCGTCAAGCCCAACCCGCAATAGTCGAGCGGGATGCGCGAACGCACCGCCAGGTTGCCGCTGTCTTTGAATATTGAAACGTACGCGCGACGAGCCCCTGGGTTTTTGTATCTTTCATCCAATAAATCATGGGTTTTTCCCTGAAAATTCATATCTTAGATACCTGGTTTATGTCGCTTCGCCTTACTAACATTAAGCTTTGGATGACATTCTGTACAAAGAGGCGGACATGGCAACAGTACCAGCGGATATGAATGATTTTGCAGCCCTGCGCGACGCGAATGTGCCGCGGGGTGTGGCAACGGCGCACCCAATTTGTGTTGAACGCGCACAAGGGTCGCGGGTGTGGGCAACGGATGGCCGCCAATACCTTGATTTTGTCGGCGGCATCGGCGTTATGAACGTGGGCCACACGCACCCGGCCGTCGTCGAAGCGGTGAAGCGGCAGTTGGATCGTGTGCTGCATTTTGCTTTCCAGGTCGGCGCCTACGAGGGTTACCTGACGTTGGCGCAACGGCTCAACAAGCTGGTTGGGCAAGGGCGCGACTACAAGTCCGTGTTTCTGACGACGGGTGCGGAAGCTGTGGAAAATGCCGTCAAGATTGCCAGGGCGTATCGCAAGGCGCCGGGCATCGTGGCGTTTCGGGGCGGCTTCCATGGCCGCACTCTGCTTGGAATGACGCTTACCGGCATGAGCGAGCCTTATAAACAGGACTTCGGCCCGTTTGCGGGCGACGTCCATCACACGGTGTATCCCGACGCGTATCGCGGCATTGACGCCGACACCGCTTTGCGCGAGCTTGAAAACATGTTTGCCACGACGATCCCCCCAAGCCGCGTTGCGGCGGTGTTGATCGAGCCTGTGCAAGGCGACGGCGGGTTTCTGTATGCCGGCTCCGATTTCTTGCGCAAGTTGCGCCAATTGACCGAAAAACACGGTATCTTGCTGATTTGCGACGAAATCCAGACGGGTTTTGGCCGCACCGGCAAGCTGTTTGGGTTCGAGCACAGTGGGATTCAGCCCGATCTGGTGACTGTGGCGAAAAGCCTGGCCGGCGGTTTGCCCTTGTCGGGCGTGGTCGGCCGCGCGGACGTGATGGATGCGCCGACGCCGGGCGGGTTGGGCGGCACATACGGCGGCAACCCCCTTGCGTGCGCCGCCGCGCTTGCGGTTCTGGACCTGTTTGAAAAAGACGATCTACTGGCCAAGGCCGAGCGGCTGGGCGAACAACTACAGCAGGGTCTTGACGGTTTGGCGAAAAAATACAGCCAGATCGGCACCGTCCGCGGCATTGGCCCCATGTGCGCGCTTGAATTCGTTAAAAACGGAAACCCCTTCGACCCGGACACCGAGATCGCCCAACGCGTCATTGACCATGCGCGCGAATTGGGGCTGTTGGTGATCAAATGCGGTTTCTATCGCAATACCGTGCGCCTGCTGGCGCCGCTTACCACCACGGCGGACGAGGCGAGGCAAGGGCTGCGCATCCTTGATCAGGCGCTTGAGCGCGCCATTCAATAACAGCGATGGTTCCGTGACCCCGGCGGCGTCGACTTCGTCATCATGTGATGCCCGGTTACGCTTATACTTGAAAGGCCTGGACGAGAACGGCCTGAAAGAAAAGCATGGACATAAGCTCGGTTATCAACGATACGGCGCTGAAGAATGCACGGATGGTGGCTGGCCGGGCCGGGCTGGCGAATCAGGTTGTCTGGGCGCATATTGTCGATCACCCGGATATTGCGGACTGGCTCAAGCCGGGCCATCTGCTCTTGATGACGGGTTACCATTGGCCCAAGGAAGAGGACGCGCAGCAGACGCTGGTTCGTCAACTCCACGAACGCCGCCTTGCCGGTATTATTCTGGCGGTTCCGCGCTTTTTAACGCATTTTCCCTCCAGTGTGCGCGACGTTGCGGATAGCGTCGGGTTGCCTTTGTTCGAAATTCCCTGGGAGATTCCGTTCGCTCAATTGACGGAAGAAATTCATGGCCGCATTATTGCCCACCAGCACGAGCTTCTTGTGCGTTCGGACGAAATCCATCGATCCTTGACCATGGTGGCCGCCACAAGCGACAACCTTGGCAGCCTTGCCCGGCTGCTGACCGACAAGCTTGGGCGCGATACGAACTTTGTCAGCAATACCGGGGTGCTGCTGGGTGCCGTCAACGAGACGGAAGAACGTCGCAAACATGAGTCGGCGTACCTTCAGGTCTGGCGCGAACAGGCGGGCTCGATCACGCGGTCCGGTGGTGAAGCCTTCAGGGTGCCAGCCCTGAAATGCCCGCCGTCGCCAGCCCGTTTGGGGTGCGCGGTGCGTGTGCGCGGCGAGCAACAGGCCCTGGTCTGGATGGACGAACACGATAAGCCTTTCACAGACCTCGATCATCGTGCCATCGAGCATGCCGCCGTTGTTGCGGCGCTGCACCTGGTGCATGCGGACGCCGTCCGGCAGCGCGAAGAACAGCTCGGCTATGCGCTGCTCGAATCCTTGCTTGACGGCAGCTTTCTGGCCGGCGAATCGTCGCTCGAACGGGCGCGCATCGCGGGGTGGGACCCTTGCGGTCGGTACCGGGTTGCGCTGGTTCAGTTGAAAACCGATATGCCCGTATCAAGAAATTGCCTTCAAAGATTGGAGCAATGCAAAGCCCGGCTGCACAATGCATTGCAAGCCTGGTCCGCGCCCAGGCTGTTGTTCGCCAATGCGAACCAGATCTATTTCCTGTTGCCCGCCTCGGTTTCCATAGAATCATTCTGGCGCGGCATACACGTGGACCAAGATATCGCGTTGGCCGTCAGCCGCCCCGTGCAAGGGGTGCAAGGCATGGCAATGGGCAAGACCGACGTGCAGGATTTATTACCCCATTTAAGCTGGGGGCAGGTCGTTACGTTTGATCGGGTTTTGCTCCCGCGCGCGCTCACCGGCGATGTGCAGGCAAGGCGGCTATTCATCGATCAGCGCATTGGGCCGTTATTGGCGCAGCAAAAAAGCGAACCACTGCTCGACACGCTGGCCGCGCTAAGCCAGGCGGGGTTTCAGCTAAACAAGGCGGCGGTTTTGCTTGGCATACATATCAATACGCTACGGTACCGCGTCGGCCATATTCAGGATCTATTGCACGGCAACCTGGATGACGGACCGTTTCGTTTTGAACTGCAACTGGCGCTGGAATTATGGCATCTCGATCAGGCGGGCCGATCTTCGGAGCAGTCGCCTTCGAACTGACCCCAGTGCCTTTATTGATCGGCACCGTTTTTTATCGAGCCAGCACCGCTGAATTTGTATTTTTCATCCAACAAC
>DATCYE010000141.1:0-16565 GCA_036570485.1 Pusillimonas sp.
GCAGTGCGGGTACATTCTTGCAGCGCCTGCGGCGGCTTAGCTACCCCTGGGCCGCCAGCGTGGTCCTGCAGTCGCAAGACAGTCTTGCCGCGTTCCAGCAGATGGTGCCGCGCGTAAAAAATCTGGATGTTGTGCCCAACCCGCTGCCGCCTGATCTGCGCGATATCGAATTGGGCCAGGCGCCTGCCGTGCCCACTTCGAACAGGCGTCTGCTTATGGGAATGGGCCGCCTGGTTCCGTTCAAGCGCTTCGATGCCCTGATTCAGGCTTTTGCGGCACTGGCCAGCGACTATCCCGATTGGGATCTGGCTATTTGGGGCGAAGGCCCGCAGCGCGACGAGCTGATCCAGCAGATTCAGGAAACGGGCTTGGCAAACCGTATTTCGCTTCCGGGGCGCACGGAGCAGCCCTGGCAAGAAATGGTCAAGGCCGATATTTTCGTTCTGACATCCCAGGTTGAAGGGTTTCCCAATGTGCTGCTCGAAGCCATGGCCTTGGGGCGTGCTTGCGTCACGGTCGATTGCCCCAGCGGCCCTCGCGAGCTTAGCCAGGATGGCAAGTACGCCTTGCTGACCCCCTTGGGCGATCAGCCCGCCTTGTGCCGCGCTATCGCCCAGCTTATGGACGACTCCACCCTGCGCGAGGTCATGGGTAGGCATGCCGCCGCGTCCGTAGAAGAACGCTACGGCTTGTCTGAAATCCTGTTGCGCTGGGACGCGGTCATTGCGAAGGTTCAGCCGCCCGTCCCGGAAGAACAGGCGGTTGTTTGATGAGCGCAATGCCGGACGCCAAAAAGCAAGACGCGCCCTTGTGCGTGGTGCATATTATTTCAGGATTGGGCCAGGGCGGCGCAGAAACGGTGTTGCATCGCCTGGTTACCGCCTCCATCCAGCCTGATCGCCACCTAGTCATTTCCATGGGGGGCGCAGGTGTTTTCGGCCCCCGCCTGCGTGAGGCGGGCATTCCGGTTCATACCTTGCACATGGGCAGCCCGGTCGGCATGGTCAAAGGCTTGTGGCGCATGTACCGGCTATTGCGCGAACTGAATCCCGATATTGTCCAGACCTGGATGTATCACGCGGACTTGATCGGCGGCGTTGTCGCGCGCCTTGCAGGCATCAAGGCGGTGTCATGGGGCATACGCAACTCTGGGGCCGATCTACATAAAAGCAGCATGTCCGCCCGGCTGTTTTCGTGGCTGTGCGCACGCTTATCGGGCTGGGTGCCGGCTGTCATTGTTTCTTGCGCGGAAAATGCCGCGCAGCGCCATCGGCTATGGGGTTACCGCGCCGACAGAATGCTGGTCATTCCCAATGGCTACGACCTTTCGCGCTGGCACGCCGATGCGCAGGCGCGGCAGGCTGTGCGTGAGCAGTGGGGCGTGCCGGCCGATGCGCCTGTGATTGGAAGCGTGGCACGCTGGAACCCCCTGAAGGATCACGCCAATCTGCTGGCTGCGTTCGCGCTTAGCGTTCGGCAGCGGACCGCAATGCGCTGTGTGCTGATCGGCCATGGGCTGGAAGAGTCGAATGCCGAGCTGATGCGTATTCTGGATGCGCACGATCTGCGCGATAAGGTAGTCCTGATGGGCCGGCAAGACGATGTGCCCCGACTGATGAATGGACTGGATGTGCATGTGCTGTCCAGTCGGGCCGAGGGCTTCCCCAATGTAGTGGCCGAAGCGATGGCTACGGGGGTTGCCTGCGTGGCGACCGATGTGGGGGATGCTGCCGTGATTCTGGGCGGCACAGGATGGCTGGCGCCTGCGCAGAATGCGGCCGCCTTGTCGGCGGCTATAGACCACGCGGCTCAAGCGCTGGGTACGGCGGAGCACGCAGGCCAGGTCTCGCAAGGCCGGGAGCGCGTCGCCAGCCTGTTTAGTCTGGAAGCCATGGTCGATAGCTACCATGTGGTGTGGCACCGGCTGGCGGCCGATTTTCCGCGTCGCGCAGGGCCCAGCGGCATGACGATGCAGGAACCGGTCGGACTGGCTGGCGACAAGCCTGCTCGCCGCCTGCTGTTCGTGGTGAATAACCCCGCCTTCTTTTTGTCGCACCGCCTGCCATTGGCCCTGAGAGCCAAGGAAGAGGGGTACGAGGTGCATGTGGCGACGATGGACGGCCCTTCGGTTGCCCGGATCGTCGAGCTGGGACTTGTACATCACGCTATCCCCATGTCGCGCAGCGGCAAGAACCCGCTGCAAGAGCTGCAAAGCCTTTACGCATTATGGGCGCTGTTTCGTCGCTTGCGGCCGCAAATTGTGCATGCGGTAACGATCAAGCCGGTGCTGTATGGCGGCATTGCTGCCAGGTTGGCGGGCGTGCCGGCTTATGTGGCCGCCATCTCGGGCCTGGGTTTCATTTTTATGCGCCCGGTGCAGGGCGTCGATTTTTTGCGCATGGCCGCTACGCTGCTGTATCGCCTGGCGCTGGGGCATCGCAACAGTCGGGTGATTTTTCAAAATACCAATGATCGCGATGTGTTGCGCGCTGCGGGCGCAGTCCGGGCCGAACAGGCCGTACTGATCCGTGGGTCGGGTGTGAGTCTGGATGAGTTCCAGGCCGAACCGGAACCACCGGGCCCGCCGGTTGCCATCATGGCGGCGCGCCTGTTGCGCGATAAGGGTGTCGAGGAATTCGTCGAAGCCGCGCGCCTGTCGGCGGCGGACACTAGCGGTTTGCGCTGGGTACTGGCGGGTAGTCCCGATCCGGGCAATCCAGCCAGCATCGATCAGGATCAGTTCGAACGCTGGCAGCAGGAAGGCCTGGTGCAGTGTCTGGGCGAGCGTCACGACATCGCGCAGCTGTATCGCGACGCGCATATTGTGGTGTTGCCTTCGTATCGCGAGGGCTTGCCGAAGTCTCTGGTCGAGGCTGCGGCTTGCGGCCGGGCAGTCGTGACGACCGATGTGCCGGGCTGTCGGGATGCGATCGAACCGGGTGTTTCAGGCCTGTTGGTGCCGGTGCGCGATGCGGGTGCCTTGTCGGCTGCGGTGCTGCGGCTGGCGCACGATGGCGATCTAAGGCGCAGCATGGGAGAGCAAGGACGCCAGCTGGCCGAGCGCGAGTTCGACATCCGTAAAATCGCGCAGGCGCATCTGGACATCTACGCCGCCCTGGCGGAAGGCGGCTGATTCTTTATTGGCCGCCTTGTGCCGCTTTGCTTTAGAAAGGCAGGGCGATGTCGGGTTCCAGCGCGGTCAGAGCCTTGCGGAATTCGCCCATGATGCGTTCCACATCTTCGGCCGTGTCGCCTTCAAAGCGCAGGACAATGACAGGAGTGGTATTCGAGGCACGCGCCAAGCCGAAACCGTCGGCGTACTCGGCCCGTACGCCGTCTATGGTGCTGATGCTGGTGGCACTGGGAAACTGGCCCTCTTTTTGCAGGCGCGCGATAACTGCGTGGGGCTGGCCTTCTTGCATTTCCAGTTTGATCTCGGGCGTGGATACGTCTTTGGGCAAAGCTTCCAGCACGGCCGACGGCAGGTCGTGCTGCGACAGAATTTCCAGCAGGCGCGCGCCCGCGTATAAACCGTCGTCGAAGCCGAACCAGCGTTCCTTGAAGAAAATATGGCCGCTCATTTCGCCGGCCAGAGGGGCGCCGGTTTCAGCCAGCTTGGCCTTGATCATGGAGTGTCCGGTTTGCGCCATCAGTGGTTTTCCGCCAGCTTGCTTGATGGCGCGGGCGACATGGCGGCTGCATTTGACGTCGAAGATAATGGTGGCGCCGGGTTGGCGTTGCAGGACGTCTTGCGCATACAAAATAAGTTGGCGATCAGGCCAGATGATTTCCCCGGATGGGGTGACCACGCCCAGCCGGTCGGCATCGCCATCGAAGGCCAGGCCCAGCTCGCAGTTGTTTTCCTTTACGTGCTTGATCAGGTCTTGCAAGTTGCGAGGGTCGGCAGGGTCGGGGTGATGGTTGGGAAAGCTTCCGTCGACCTGGCAGTACAGCTCGTCGACCTCGCAGCCCAGGGCGCGGAACAGGCGCGCCGCCACCGCGCCGCCAACCCCGTTGCCGCAGTCGATGGCGATCTTCATGGGGCGTGCAAGCTTGACGGTGTCGCGGATGTGATCGACATAGGCATCAAGCAGGTCCAGCGTGCGGCGTTGGCCGGACGGGAGCGTATCGGTCGATTCCGGTTCGGCCATGACCTGCGCCAGCTTCTGTATATCGTCGCCGTACAGGGTTTTGCCGTCCATCATCATCTTGAAGCCGTTGTAGGCCGGGGGATTATGGCTGCCGGTGATGGCGACGCCAGATCCCGTGTGCTGCGTGTAGGCGGCAAAATAAACGACAGGGGTGGGAACCATGCCCAGGTCTATCGTGTTTATGCCGCCCTGCATCAGGCCTTCTTGCAAGCCTTGCGCCAGATCAGGGCTGCTTAGCCGTCCGTCGTAGCCCACCACCAGCGTGTCTACCCCTTCGGACCGCGCGCGTTGCGCCAGCGCCAGGCCTAGCTGCCGGGCGAACCCGGCGTTTAACTGATCGGGCACGGTGCCGCGAATGTCGTAGGCTTTGAATACGGCGGTCGGTAGTGGCGTTTGGCTTGTCACGATGTACCTTTAAATAGCGTGTGCAATGAGCACAATTATCGCGGATTATGCCGATCCATGCAGGTGGTGGGGATTTGCACTGTAAGAACATCGAAGGCTTTAGAATGATGGCAATGGATGAATTTTATTTCTCGAACGAAGGCGAAGGCGCGTAATGAGTCTATTGGACGAACTGGTTCAGATGCTGGGCTCCCAGTATGTATTAACGGGCGACGATGCCCAGCCCTACACGGTCGATTGGCGCGGCCGCTATAGCGGGTCGGCGCTGGCGGTTGTCAAGCCCGGCTCTACACAAGAAGTGGCTCAGGTGGTGCGCTGGTGCGTTGCGCATGGCGTTCCCATGGTTCCGCAAGGCGGCAACACCGGCCTGTGCGGTGGCGCGACGCCGGATTCCACCGGCGCGGCGCTGGTCATCTCCCTGACGCGTCTTAACGCAATACGCAGCGTCGATACCGATAACGACACCATGGTGGTGGAAGCCGGCTGCATCTTGCAGGCGGTGCAGCAAGCGGCGCGCGATGCCGACCGCCTGTTTCCGCTTAGCCTGGCCGCCGAAGGCAGCTGCACACTAGGCGGCAATCTGGCGACCAATGCGGGCGGCACGCAAGTGTTGCGCTATGGCAATGCACGCGACCTGGTTCTGGGCCTGGAGGTCGTCACGGCCGACGGAGACATCTGGCACGGCCTGCGCGGCCTGCGCAAGGACAACACCGGCTACGATTTACGCAATCTGTATATGGGCAGCGAAGGCACCCTGGGCATCATTACGGCGGCCACGATAAAGCTGTATCCCGTGCCTGTGGCCCAATGCACCGCCTTGCTGGCGCTCGAATCCGTCAAAGACGCCGTGTCGGTATTGTCCGCGGCGCGCAAGGGCTTCGGCGCGGCCCTGACGGGCTTCGAGCTGATTGCCGGCAATTGCCTGAAGGGCGTCGTCCAGTGCTACCCGCAGCAGCGCATCCCCTTCGAGGGCCAGTCGGCCGACAAGCCTTGGTATGCATTGCTTGAGCTGTCCGACAGCGAAAGCGCGGAGCACGCCCGCGAGCGTTTTGAAACCATCGTGGGCGAGGCCATCGAGGCCGGCTTGGTGCAAGATGCCGTTATTGCTGAAAACATCAGCCAAAGCAAAGCGTTGTGGCACTTGCGCGAAAGCATACCTCTGGCCGAAAAGGCATTCGGAAAAAGCATCAAGCACGATGTGTCGATACCCGTTTCCCTGATGGCTGAATTCGTGGAAACCACCAACGCGGCATTGCAGCAGCAGTTTCCAGGCATACAGCATGTCATCTTCGGACACCTGGGCGACGGCAATTTGCACTACAACGTGGCAAGAGGCGATGCCTATACCGAAGACGAACTCCTGGACAGGCAGGGCGGCGTCTACGAGCTTGTGCATGACAGTGTGCATCGTTTTGGTGGGTCTATCAGCGCCGAGCACGGCGTGGGACAGCTCAAACGCGACGCCCTGCCCAAATACAAGGACCCAATCGAGCTGGCGCTGATGCACCGCATCAAGCAGGTGCTGGATCCCCACGGCCTGATGAATCCCGGCAAAGTATTGGTGCCCTGATGCGCGACCGAACCCAGGCGTTGCGCTGAAGGCATGCCATGACTGTGCTCAAGCCCCGGGTGCTGTTGGTCGAAAACGACTTTACCGTCGCTCAGAATCTGTACAGCTATCTTGAGATCAAGGGTTTTGTGCCGGACGCGGCCTACGATGGCCATGCGGCGTTGGGGTTGCTGGAGTCAGGCGAGTTCGATGCCGTTGTGCTGGATATCGGCCTACCCGGGCTGGATGGCTATGCTGTGTTGCGGGCGATCCGCAAGGGCCGTCATGGGGCATTGCCCGTTCTGATGCTGACGGCTCGTGGCCAATTGGAAGACAAACTGAGCGCTTTTGAATTGGGCGCCGACGATTACCTGGTAAAGCCCTTTGCCCTGGCTGAAATCGAGGCGCGCTTGCGAGTCATGCTAAGGCATGCGTCGGGTCGCTTCTTGCCGACTGCGCGGGAACTGACGTTCGCCGGCATTGCCTACGATGCCGCGTCGCAATCCGTCCTGGTGCATGGGCAGCCCGTGCGTTTGACGCGCAAGTCGCTGCTTATTCTGGAATTGTTATTGCGTCATGCCGGCATGCTGGTGCCACGCCGGCGCCTGGAGCAGGCGCTGTGGCCTGACGAACCGCCTTCCGACGAAGCTTTACGCAGCCAGATGCATTTGCTGCGTAAAGCCTTGCAAGAGGCGGGTTACGACGGCATCGAGACTGTCCATGGGCAAGGGTGGAAACTGAGTCATCCAGAGAGCACTCCATGATGGCTCGTTACTCCCTGATGCAGCGTGTCACCTGGGCTCTGACAGGGTCGGCCACCCTGTTCGTGGTCGTGTTGTGCGCGGTGTTCTATCTTTCATTCGGACAGATGGAAGACGATCTGGTCAATGCGGTTCTCGTGACCGAGGCGGAGCAAGTGCTGGGTCAGTTGAAACAGGGCCATGATATGCCCATCCAGCAAAGCCAGACGGAATTGGGCGCGCTGCTGCAGACCTGGCTGATTGATGGTCAGGACGACGAGGCGCTGCTACCCGAGCCATTGCGCGGCCTGGGCCTGGGCGCGCACGAAATCAAGCATCAGGGCCAGACTTGGCATGTTCTGGTGGTGCAACCCCCGAAAGGGATGCTGTATTTGCGCTATGACGCTACGACCCACGAGACCCGAGTGCACGAGTTCGGCTGGATCGTGCTGTTCCTGGGGGCGATATGTATCGCTGCGGCCTTTGCCATGTCCAGATGGCTGGCCGGATTGGTGGTCGGGCCGCTGCTGGAATTGGCTGGCCATCTGTCCAATTGGGCACCGGGTGCACCGGATCTTTCCGTACGGCGCGACGACGAAGTGGGTCGATTGGTGGAAGCCTTTAACCGGGTTCAGAACCGTGTCGAGGAGTCGCTGACCTTCGAGCGCGAGTTTGCTTTCAACCTTAGCCATGAAATTCGCGGTGCCCTGGCCGCGATACGAACCGACGCCGAGATGCTGACGCTGGAGGCGACGCTGGCAGCAGCGGGTCGGCAACGTCTGGAACGCATGGTGGCGCAGGTTGACCTGATCGCGGGCAGTGTTGCCAGTGCTGAAATCCTGGCGCACGATGTGCCGACCGAACACAAAGAGATCGATGTACGCGATAGCCTGGACGAGGCATGGTTGGCGTTCGAGGCCGAGGCGGATCGCCACGGCCTGGATTTTGTAAACGACATTCCGGGCGACATGAAACTGATGCTCGATCCCTATGCCTTCCTGACGGTGGTGCGTAACCTGATGCGCAATGCAGCCGAACACGCTGCGCCTGCCACGTTGCGCGTGACCTGCCTGGATGCCCATAGCCTTGCCTTTTCGGACAATGGCCCAGGCATACCGCCCGACGAACTGCCCTTGCTTTTTGATCGCTATTTCAGTGCGCGCCGCAAGGATGTGAAAGCCAACGAGGCATCGCCGGACATGGCAAGGCGGGATGCCCAAACGCGCCACGGCCTGGGCCTGGCCATTGCACGCCAGATGTGCAAACGCAAGCATTGGCAATTGACGGTACAGTCGCTCGAGCAGGGCCCGGACCGAGGCACTACCTTTATCTTGCGTCTGGACGATCAAGCGACTGATTGATGTCGCCATCGGCGCGCATCCCGAAATTCAACGCTTATTTCACGCAGCCTGCCATATCGTGTGATGCTTCGATGTACCGCGCCTGGCAATCGGCCAGGGCATTGCGGACATCCCATTCAGGATGGACACATGAGCAAGCCGGCGAGCATGCATTATCAAAACCCTCTGTTTTATGTCTTGACCCAGGTGCTGGGAATTACCTTGCTGCTGGGCTGGCTGGCCTACACAGTGCAGCAGTTGCCGCTGGATATGTCGTTGACGCGTTTTTTTTATGATGCGGCCGGTCTCGATTTCCCCTTGCGACACGAGACTTTCGTCGATGCCATGGGTCAGTTCGTTGTGTGGCTGGTGCCAATAGGTTGCGCTTTGTTTTGCGGCGCGGCGGCCATGCTCAGTTATCGGGTCAGGACGCTTGCGCCGGCACGCAATGTTTTATGGGTGTTGTTCGCCCTGTTCTGCCTGGTTCCACTGCTGGCTGGCGCGCTAAAGCACTATACCGCCTTGCCGCGTCCGTTTGCCCTGGCCATGTTCGGTGGCTACTTGCAACTGCCGACCGATTTTTGGGCGTTGGCGGGGCAGCCGGGCGGAGGCGCATTGCCCAGCGTGCATGCCGCTGTTGGGTATTCCGTGTTCTCGCTCTATTTTGCGGGCTGGGCCTTGAACAACCGTCGCCTGCGATGGCTTGGTCTGGCGAGCGGTCTGATCCTGGGAAGTTTCTTCGGCGCATTGCGCATTTTGCAGGGAGCGCATTTCCTTAGCCAGATACTTTGGTCGTTGGCCTTTACATGGTGCTTGTGCAGTGTGTTGTTTTATCCGCTGATCGTTACCAGTCATCGTACGGCGCCGGATGACGTCAATAGTCTTCATTTGGATGATATCTGGAGGCACCTGTCTATTGTGCAGGTGCGCCGGCGCAACACCTTGACCGTCTACGGCGTACTTTTGGTCTGTGTGCTGCCCTTTTTATCGTCGACCTGGTCGGCCGAATCGTGGATGCATCTGGGCGCGGAATGGGTGGGGCTTGTCCTGATACTGCTGGCGATCACCGGTCGGTGCTGGTGCATTCTGTACTTGGGGGGCCATAAGGGTGCGGAACTGATCGATCAAGGACCGTATTCGATCAGCCGCAATCCCCTATATCTGTTTTCCATGTTGGCGGTCGCCGGTATCGGCGCTCAGTCGGGCAGCCTGCTGTTGGGTCCCATCCTGGCTCTTTTCGTGTATGCGGTATTCAACAATGTGATCGACGAAGAGGAGCGCTTGCTGCGCAAGGTATTCGGGCAGGACTATATCGATTATTGTGCGCGGGTTCCCCGCTTTGGCCCAAAGTTTTCTACGTGGAAAAGCCAGGAACAATTGTTGATTTCGGTGTCGGGTCTGGGACGCACAATACGCGATGCCGCGCCTTATCTTCTGGCGTTGCCCTTGTTTGAGCTGATCGAATGGGGGCAAGCACAAGGGTGGTTTCCAGTGCTTGTACGCTTGCCCTGATGCATTGCGCAAGCCTGGGGCTGTGCGGCCAGCGGGCCGCCGCCCCGGGTAAATGTCAGGCCTTGGCCGGTAGCACGGTGCCCGTGCATTCGCCCAGGCTGATGGTGGGGTAGCCCGGCTTGTTGCAGTTGGCCCGCAAGGTTACTTGGTCGTGGTCCTGCAAAAAGATGCGTTCTTCGCCCCAAGGCAGCTTGATTGCGCTCTTGCCGCCCTGGTTCAGTTCCAGCAGTGAGCCTTCCTGGCCCTTGCCGGGGCCCGATAGCGTGCCTGTTCCCAACATGTCGCCGGCTTGCAAATTGCAACCGTTGACCGTGTGATGGGCTAGTAGCTGAGCCACATTCCAGTAAGCCTCCTTGAAGTTGCTGCTGGACAGCAGAGCCGGCGCGAGCTTGTCGGCACGCGATTTTTCGGTACTGAGCAGGACTTCCAGACCGATGTCGAAGGCGCCCGCGGCCTTGTTCTCGTCGGAGTTCAGGTAGGGCAGCGGCTGCGGATCGGCGGCATCGCGTTCGAACGCCTTGCGGAACGGTGCAAGCGCTTCAAGAGTGACTATCCAGGGTGAAATCGTGCTGGCAAAGTTTTTGGACAGGAAAGGTCCCAGAGGTTGGTATTCCCAGGCCTGCAGGTCGCGCGCGGACCAGTCGTTCAGTATGCACAGGCCGAACACATGCGACTCGGCTTCGTTGATGTTGATGCGTTCGCCCTGGTTATTACCTTGTCCGACAAAAATGCCCAGTTCCAGTTCGTAGTCCAGGCGCTGGCAGGGGCCGAAGTTCGGCGTACCGTTTTCTTGTGCTGGGCGTGTTTGACCGACGGGACGGGGAAACTGCTGGCCCGATACGCCTATGCTGGAGGCCCGTCCGTGATAGCCGATAGGTACCCATTTATAGTTGGGCAGCAAAGGGTTGTCGGGACGAAACTGCTTGCCTATCGATGTGGCATGATGCAGCGAAATATAGAAGTCGGTGTAGTCGCCGATGTGGGCGGGCAAGCCCATCTCGATGTTGGCTATATCACTCAGCATAGGTTCGATAACGCTTTGCAAGGCCGAGCCGCTGCGCAGGGCGCGCGATAGCTCAAGGCGTAGGGCCGACCAGTGTGCCTGACCTAAGCTCATAAGCCCGTTCAAGGTAGTCGACTTGCATGCGGCAAGCGCTTCGGCTGCGGCGCCCGACCAAGGGCTGGCGTCGGCCAATGCAGCAAGGTCCAGCACTTTGTCGCCGATGGCGACGCCCGGACGGAAATCCTGCGCGCCGCCGATAGGGCGGAAGACTCCGAAAGGCAGGTTCTGTATGGGGAAGCCGTTGTCTTGAGCGTTGGCAGATACGACCCAACTTTGCAGCTTGGGGTCGTGGGTTTCGTTCAGATAAGACATGATTGAATCCTGTTGATGCTAGTGAGGCGGTTCACGTTAAAAAATAGCCGCGCCGACTTAGGGAGCCGCTGAGCAAGTCACCGCGCCGCCTGCTTCCCGTACGACTTGTTCATAGGCTCCCTAGGCTTTGCGGGGGTCGAAATGCTTCTTGATGCCCGACCAGGCCTCATCGTAATCGGTTTGCAGCGTTCCAGAGGAAAGAGCCTTTGCTGTTGGGCGGATAACACGGCGCGTTTCGAACATAAATGCCATGGTATCGCGTATGCGGGTCGGCTCGCTTAAGTCGGCCGCGGATGCTTTCTCGAAGGTGTCCGCATCGGGCCCGTGCGGGCTCATGCAATTATGCAGGCTGGAACCGCCGGGCGAGAAACCATCGGCCTTGGCGTCGTAGACGCCCTGGATCAGGCCCATGAACTCGCTGGCGATGTTGCGGTGGAACCAGGGCGGCCTGAAGGTGTTTTCCATGGCCAGGATGCGCGGCGGGAAGATGGCAAAGTCCATATTAGCGGCGCCCGGGGTGTCCGAAGGCGATGTCAGCACGGTGAAAATGCAAGGATCGGGGTGGTCGTAGCTAATTGAGCCTATGGCGTTGAACTGGCGCAAATCGTATTTGTAGGGGGCGTTGGTGCCATGCCATGCCACGACATCCAGCGGTGAATGCCCCAGCGTCGTGCGCCAGAAGCCGCCGGTAAACTTGGCGACCAGTTCGCATTCGCCTTCCACATCTTCGTACCAGGCGACGGGAGTCTTGAAGTCGCGTGCATTGGCCAGCCCATTGGAGCCTATGGGCCCCAGCTCGGGTAGACGCAGCGCCGCGCCAAAATTTTCCAGCATATAGCCTCGGGCGCTGGGGTCGATAAGTTCGACGCGAAAGCGGACTCCGCGCGGAATGACGGCGATTTCGCAAGGCTCGATATCGATCAGGCCCAGTTCTGTTGCCAGGCGCAGCCGGCCTTCTTGCGGCACGATCAACATTTCGCCGTCGGCGTTATAGAAATAGCGATTCTTCATGGACCGGTTGGCGGCATACAAGTTGATGCTGACGCCGGCTTGGTCGTCGCTGTGGCCGTTGCCTGCCCAGGTTTGCATGCCCTCGATGAAATCGGTGGGCTCCGCAGGGATGTCCAGAGGATTCCAGCGCAGGCGGTTGGGCGTGACCGGCCCGTTGCCATAGTGGCTGGTCCAGTCGCCGGCGCCGTCGAAAGGCTCGAACGCCTTTTGCAGGGCGGCCGGCCGGATGCGGTATAGCCACGAACGGCGGCTTTCCGCGCGCGACACGGTGAATGCCGTGCCCGACAGTTGTTCGGCATACAGGCCGTAGGGGCAGGTTTGTGGCGAGTTGCGGCCTTGGGGCAGAGCGCCGGGCAGCGCCTCGGTGGCGCAGTTGTTGCCAAAACCAGTTTGATATTGAAGTGTGGTCATGGGGAGTGTCCTGAAAGTAAATTTAGCCGGCGTCCTGGACGCTGCTGCGCGCCGCTTGCAAGGCCTGGGCTACAACGTCAAGGTCGCCGATGTGGTTGGCCAGCAGCAGCACCAGCGCCGCGTTCATCTCATGGCTTTGATCGGTGCTCAGATCGCGATGCGCATCGATCAGTTGTTCGTAGAAGTCGTCGGCCGCCGCAAAATTGGACTGTGTGTTCAGAAGTTTCATGGCGTGGCCTCGGTGGCGCAGCCTGTTGCGCGCAGCAAGGCCGCGCGGATGCTATCCGGGTCTGGCTTGCGCCAGCGGGCTGCAATGTGCTGGTCGGGTCTGATCAGGTAGCAGGCGTCCTGGATGGCGTCATAACGCCGAGCCAGTGTCATCTGCCTGTCGACTACGCAAAAGTAATCCTTGGGTGCGCGATGCTCTTGTGCCGGCGAAAGCACCAAGACCAGCTTGGCATTCAGGGGGCTGTCCTGAAGGAGTGCAGTAATTTCGCGCAGGGCGGCCGTAGCGGGTATGTCTGCATTGCAAAACAGCGCCACCACGAACTGGCCCGATAGCTGGCCCAGCCACCAGTCCAACTGGCCGCTCACGGTAATGGGGCCGTCGGGCGCGACCCCGCCCAGCGGCAGGGAGGCGGAAAATGGGTCGGCGTCGGGCGTGTTCAGGCAGGACGAGGTGTACGAGGTTGGCATCGACAGGCGCCCGCTGTTGACCAGCTTGCGAGCGAAGTCATGCTGCTTGGCCAACTTCAGAACCGTGTTCCTGAACAGCAGGCTGATCTCGCTCTTGGGCGTGATGAAGTCAGTCGAGCGCGACGAGTTCAATATATTTTCGTCGGCGGCCTGCTCACGCTCGGTCGCATAGCTGTCTATAAGCGTTTCGGGCGCAAGGCCGCGGCTGACCAGTGCCAGTTTCCAGCCCAGGTTGTCGGTATCCTGCACGCCGCTGTTGGCGCCGCGCGCACCAAACGGCGACACCCGGTGCGCGGCATCGCCGGCAAAGACGATGCGTCCGTGGCGAAAGCGGTCCATGCGCTCGCAGGCAAAGGTGTAGATACTGACCCATTCAAGTTCGAATTGGGCCTCTTTGCCCAGCAGGGCCTGGATGCGGGGTATGACTTTTTCCGGCTTGACCTCTTCCACCGGGTCGGCGTCCCAGCCCAATTGGAAATCAATGCGCCAGATATTGTCGGGCTGGCTGTGCAGCAGCACCGATTGCTTGGGGTGGAAGGGCGGATCGAACCAGAACCAGCGCTCGGTGGGAAACTCGGCCTGCATGCGAACGTCGGCGATCAGAAAGCGGTCGTGAAAGATTCGCCCGTGACTTTCCTGGCCCAGCATCTTGCGTAGCGGTGAACGCGCGCCGTCGCAGGCCACCAGCCAGTCCGCTGTCAGGGTGTAGGGGCCATCGGGTGTATCCACGGTGACCACGACGTGGTCGTCATGCCGTTCGAGGGCAACGGCCTTGTTCTTCCAGCGCAGATCTATATTAGGATGGCTGGCGGCCAGATCGTGCAGGAAACCTTCGCAATAGTATTGTTGAAGGTTGATGAAGGCCGGCCGGCGGTGGCCTTGTTCGGGTAAAAGGTCGAAGCGCCAGACCTCTTCATCTTTGAAGTAGACGCGACCGACGTTCCAGGAAATACCTTTTTGCACCATGCGCTCGCCCACGCCCAGACGATCCCATACATCGAGCGTGCGCTTGGCAAAACAGATGGCGCGCGAGCCCGTGGAAAGCCGGTGGTCGTCGTCGATCAGGACGACTTTCAGGCCGCGTTGCGCCAGGTCCAGCGCCATCGACAGGCCCACCGGCCCGGCACCCACGACGGCAACGGCATGCCGCTGCGTGTCGGGCGCGGTGCGCGGCGTATAGCCGAATTCCAGGGCCTGGTAATTGATGCCTCCCACCCCTTGCTCCTTGTTCATGTGCCGCGACGGCTTATTTATTGGCCTTCAAGCTGCTTCCACATTTCGATATCGCGTTCCGCCGTCCAGATGCGTGGATCGTCATAGCCGGTGGCTTCGTCGTAAGCACGAGAAACATCGAAGGGCATGCAGTGGTCGAATATGACCCAGTCGGCATAGCGCGGCTTCATGAAGTCGTAGGTTTCGCGGTAGATCGTTTTCAGGTCTTTGCCGTCGGCCACGCCGGTGTTTACGCAGGTATACAGGTCGGTCAGGAAGGCGCGCGTGCCGGCCAGACCCTTGCGCACTTCGTCGGCCGATTTCAGGGCGGGGCCGCGTCCGGGCACCATTTTTTCGGCGTTGAATTCAGCCAGCGTGTCCAGGGTGTGCGGCCATTCGCGGAAATAGCAGTCGCCCGCGTAAGGAGTGGACTGGTATTCGACCAGGTCGCCGGCAAACAGAATGCGTTGCTCGGGCAGCCAGGCTATGGTGTCGCCCTTGGTGTGGCCGCGTCCCACCTGCAATATCTGGACTTCCAGATTGCCCAGATTAACGGTCATTTCGCCGTCGAAAGTAATGGTGGGCCAGGTCAGGCCGGGCGGCACGGACTCGACGTTGCGGAACAGGCGGGGGAAACGGCCGATTTCGCTGGTCTTGTCTTGTTCGCCGCGTTCGACGATCAGGTCGTAGGTGTCGCGGCTGGCGATGATTTCCTGGGCGTTGTAGGCCGACGCGCTCAGCACGCGCACGGCGTGATAGTGCGACAGCAGGATGTATTTGATGGGCTTGTCGGTGACTTCACGGACGCGGCGGATAACGTCTTGCGCCATCACGGGGGTGGCTTGGGTGTCTATCACCATGACGGATTTGTCGCCGACGATGATGCCTGTATTGGGATCGCCTTCAGCCGTGTAGGCGTAGGCGTTATCGGATAGTTTTTCGAACGAAACGACCTTGTCGTCGAGGTCGGCGTGGGACGCGAATTGCTTGCTCATGGGTAAGTCTCCGTTAATAAGGAAGAATATATCGTATTGTTTGTTTATATGCAATGCATTCGATATAAGCGAATTTCGGCTAGCGCCGTTGGCATTTAGGACAGAAGTAGCTGGCGCGCTGGCCCTGGATGATGCGCCGTATGGGGGTCGCACACACGGTGCAGGGTTTGCCTGATTTTTCGTATACCGCCGCGTGCAACTGGAAGTAGGCCCCCGGCTGGCCGGTTGCATTGACGTAATCGCGCAGCGTGCTGCCGCCCGACTCCAGCGCGTCGCCCAGCGTTTGCCGGATGGCGGCCGCCAGTGCCTTGCAGCGCGCCAGCGAAACCGTGCCGGCCGGCGTACGCGGGTTGATGCGGGCCCGGAACAGCGCCTCCGAAGCATAGATATTGCCCACTCCTACGACAATATGTCCCGCCAGCAAGGCCTGCTTGATGGCCAGGGTTTTGCCCTGTAGATTCTTATGCAAGTATTCCGGCGTAAACAGTTCGTCGAAAGGCTCTATGCCCAGTTTGGCCAGCAGGGGGTGGGCGGCGATGGGGCCGTCGGCGGCGTCATGCCAGAGCACGGCGCCGAATCGGCGTGGGTCGTGCAGAAGAAAACGGGCGTGGCCGAAAATCCATTCGGCGTGGTCATGTTTACGGCGATCTTCGTCGGGCGGAGCTCGGCGCAAGGAACCGGACATGCCCAAATGGATGATTTGCGTGCCATGATCGAAATTGATCAGCAAGTACTTGCCCCGGCGTTCGCAGCTAATTACCTGCCGGCCGTTGATCCGGTCGGGCAGGTCGGCGGGAATGGGCCAGCGCATGCGCGGCTCGTAAACCACAAAGCGCTCGAGCACATGGCCGGGCATAATCGTCGCTATTCCGCGACGTGTCGTTTCGACTTCTGGTAGTTCAGGCATACGGGGGTGATAACATCTTTAAATCTGGTTGTGTAATTTTGCCATCTGACGCTTATTCCTGGCGCAGCGGCGATGGTTCTCTTGAATGAAACTTTCAATTCCCTTGCTGTGTACGGTGTTGGCGCCTGTTCTAGCGTATTGGCCTGCTCCCGCGCATTCCGCCCCGGCCGACGACCCCGTGGGTCAGGTGGAGCAGATCCGCCTGCGCGCCGGTGAGCTTCCAGTAGTCAAGCTTACCGCCGATATCCTTTACAGGATACT
>DATCYE010000142.1:0-3670 GCA_036570485.1 Pusillimonas sp.
GTAACGGTTTCCCAGGAAGGCTCGATTGCCAAGGCGGCTGCCAAAGAACACACTGTCGCATCGGCCGTCAGCAAGCGAATATCGGAACTGGAAAAATCCATAGGCGCCGATCTGTTCTATCGTCACCGGCGCGGCGTGAAACTGACGCAAGCGGGGGCGGAACTGCTTCAGCATGCGGGTCATGTACTGGCGGGCCTGGCGGCGCTGGACAGCGCCATGAGCAATTACGCCTATGGCGTCAAAGGACAGGTCAGGCTGGTGGCCAATACATCGACCATCGTCCAGTTTCTCCCCGATGACTTATCCAGTTTTTTGCAACTGCATCCCACCGTCAAGATCGACCTGGAGGAGCAGACCAGCGAAACCGTCCATAAACTGGTTTCCGCCGGCCAGGCAGACCTGGGCATTTTGGTCGCTCAGCGCCCCCTGGAGGGGCTGGATTCCTGTCTTTACCGAACCGATGAACTCATGCTTATCATGCCGCCGGACCATCCGCTGGCACACAAGAGCTCCTTGCGGTTTTCAGAAACCCTGGAATACGACTATGTCGCTCTGCCGCGCGGGTCGTCGCTTTGCGAAACACTGATAGCCGCCGCCAAACAGCTGGACATGCCGCTGAAGCTGCGCATGCAGGCAACCAGTTTCGACGGCTTGCGCCGCATGGTGGCCAGACACCTGGGCATCGGCATTTTGCCCAGGGGCAGCGTCGAAGCGTTTCTGGAGACTGAAGGCTTGGTGGCGCGTCGCCTGGACGAGCCCTGGTCCCAACGAGAACTTACACTGATCAGCAAACCCGTTGGCTCCCTGCCCTTGCTGGCACGCCTGCTGCGCGAACATCTGGCCGGCGCGAGCCATCGCGAAATACCCTAATAGAACGGCTCTCCCCTTGGGCCCCTAGAATGGAGCCATACAGGGAAAAGGTTTTAGCCATCTCCGTTAAAGATGGCTGACTTGATGAACTATCGCTTCACAGGGTGAACAACGCTTCTTATGATGGCCTGTATCATTATTGATCAGCGCTATAAATAAGCTTGCGGAAACACACAGCATGAACCAACGACCTCTGGACGGCATACGCGTCATCGAAATGGGCAGCCTGATTGCCGGCCCTTTTGCCGGCAAGACTTTGGGCGATTTCGGCGCCGACGTCATTAAAATAGAGCCGCCCCGCCAGGGTGATCCACTGCGCTCATGGCGTACCGAAGATGGCGAAACATCCATGTGGTGGCATGTGCAGGCGCGCAACAAAAAATCCGTGGCAATCGACCTGCGGCAAAAAGAAGGCCAGGACATTGTCCGCAAGCTCATCCTGGAAGCCGACATCGTCATCGAGAACTTCCGCCCAGGCACTATGGAGCGCTGGGGCCTGGATTACGAATCGCTTTCCAGCGAAAACCCCGGCCTTATCATGCTGCGCATCTCGGGCTATGGCCAGTCTGGCCCATTGCGCGACCGCACCGGCTATGGCGTGGTGGCCGAAGCCATGGGCGGCTTTCGCTACATTACAGGCGAACCGGGTCAACGGCCCGTGCGCCCGGGCGTCAGCATAGGCGATTCGCTTTCCGCGCTGCACGGAGTCATCGGCATCATGATGGCGCTGTACAACCGCCTGGCCAACTCGGGCAAGGGCCAGGTCATCGACGTGGCTTTGTATGAATCGGTCTTCAACATGATGGAAGGCGCCGTACCCGAATACGACCGGCTGGGCGTCACCCGCGAACCAGCGGGCAGCGCACTGCAAGGAGTCTCGCCAACCAACGCCTATCCCAGCAAGGACGGCAGCTACTTCCTTATTGCCGGCAATGGCGACAGCATATTCCCCAGACTCATGAGCCTGATCGGACGCGATGATCTGGGCAACGAGCCCGCGCTTGCAAGGAACCCCGGGCGCGTCATCCACATGGCGCGCATCGACGAAGCCATTGGGCAATGGAGCAGCCAGCGCAGCATAGACGAAGCGCTCGAGGAGCTGGCCCAGGCAGGGGTTCCCGCCGGCAGAATATTCACCATCAAGGATATCGTCGAAGACGAGCACTATCTGGCCCGCGAGATGATCCGGGAAGTAACTCTGGCCGACGGCTCGGCCCTGAAAGTGCCTGGCGTCATACCCAAGCTAAGCGCTACGCCGGGCGCCTTCCAGGGCGGCGGGCCGCAATTGGGCGAACACACCGAGCAGGTACTGCGCGAAGCCGGGTTCAACGATGATCAGATCGCGCAACTTAAGCAACTAGAGGTAATTTAATGACTGCAGAGCACCCCACGTCGCTGTTGGGCAGCGCGCCGCGCCGCATTCACATACACGACGTTTCGATGCGCGACGGCTTGCAGATCGAGCCGATATTCGTGCCCACCGAAGAAAAAATCGCCATGCTGAACGCGCTCAGCCGTACCGGCGTATCCAAGATCGAAGCCACTTCGTTTACATCCCCGAAAGCCATTCCCGCGCTGCGCGATGCAGAGCTGGTCATGAAAGGCATAGAGCGAACACCAGGCGTCAAATATGTTTGCCTGGCGCCCAATATGCGCGGCGCCGAACGGGCGCTGGAATGCGGTGTCGATGAAATCAACCTGGTCATGTCAGCCAGCGAAACGCACAATCTGGCCAACATCCGCATGACGCGCGAGCAGTCCACCAAGGTGCTGGGCCAGATCATCGACGCCATGTCCGGCCAGGTCGATGTGAACATATCCATTTCCACCGCCTTCGGCTGCCCCATGGAGGGCGACGTTCCGGCCGAAGAAGTGCTGCGGCTGGGCGATTTCTTTGCCGAGCGGGGTGCGCAAGGGATAACCATATGCGACACCACCGGCATGGCCAACCCCGCCCAGGTCGAAGCGCTGTGCCAAGGCTTGATTCAGCGCTGGAGCAATCTGGAGCTGACCCTGCACTTTCATAACACACGCGGCATGGGACTGGCCAATGTCATTACAGGGCTTGCTGCGGGCATAGACCGCTACGACAGTTCACTGGCGGGTCTGGGCGGATGCCCCTACGCGCCGGGCGCCACCGGCAATGTCTGTACCGAAGACCTGGTCCACATGCTGGCCAGCATGGGCCTGCGCACCGGCGTCGATCTGGATCGCCTGATTGCCTGCGCACGCCAGATGGCGGAATTGGTGGGGCACGACGTACCCGGCCAGGTCATGAAAGCCGGCAAGTGGGACAAGCGATTCCCGCCTCCGCCCGATCTGGAGCAAACTCGGGAACGCGCACTGGCCCGAAGCGACGTATAGTTATCCAGCAATGGTCGGCTGCGGAAAAGGAACCGCAACCGGCCATAATCGCATCAGAATTCAAGGCAGTAAACACTTGAAGTTTCCGTAGTTCAAAAATATAAGGAGAAGACATGCTTAAAAAACATATTGCCAGCACGCTCGCCATCGCCCTGATGGCAACGGCAGGCGCCACCGCCCATGCGGCCGCCTATCCCGAGAAGCCCGTTACCATGATCGTGGGCTTCAGCCCCGGCGGCTTCACCGACGTCGTGGCTCGACTGGTTTCCAGGCACCTGGAACAGAAGCTGGGTCAAACTTTTGTGGTCGAAAACAAGCCGGGCGCCGCAGGCACGATTGCGGCCAACATGGTCGCCAAAGCTGCGCCCGACGGTTATACCTTGCTTATGGGGCACTCCAACTCGAACGCCACGGCGCCGGCCCTCTATAAAGATCT
>DATCYE010000143.1:0-11424 GCA_036570485.1 Pusillimonas sp.
CCAGGGTGATGGTATCGCCCACCTTGGCGCTTTCAAGCTCTTTGATGCCGGAAATAACGAAACCGACCTCTCCAGCCGACAATTGCGTGCGCGGTACAGACTTGGGCGTAAACACGCCTATCTGTTCGCACAAGTGCGTGGCGCCGGTGGCCATCAGCAGAATTTTGTCTTTAGGCTTGAGCACCCCATTGACGATGCGCAACAGCATGACCACGCCCACGTAGTTATCGAACCACGAGTCAATGATCAGCGCCTGCAAGGGCTTGGTGGGATCGCCCACCGGAGCCGGCACCTTGGCCACGATGGTCTCAAGGATGTCGTCTATGCCCATGCCGGTCTTGGCGCTACACAGAATGGCGTCGGACGCATCGATGCCGATGACGTCTTCGACTTCCTGGCGGGCGCCTTCCGGATCGGCCGAGGGCAGGTCCATTTTGTTCAGGACGGGTACGACCTCCACACCCAGCTCGATGGCGGTGTAGCAGTTGGCAACCGTCTGGGCCTCGACGCCTTGCGAAGCATCGACCACCAGCAACGCGCCTTCGCAGGCCGACAAAGAGCGGCTGACTTCATAGGAGAAGTCGACGTGTCCGGGGGTATCGATAAGATTCAGGGCGTAGACCTTGCCGTCTTTGGCCTTGTAGCTAAGCGCGGCCGTCTGGGCCTTGATGGTAATGCCTCTTTCGCGCTCGATATCCATAGAATCAAGCACTTGCGTAGACATTTCACGATCGGCCAACCCTCCGCAACGATGAATCAGGCGATCGGCCAGCGTGGACTTGCCGTGGTCGATGTGGGCAATAATGGAGAAGTTGCGGATGTGATCCATAAACCTGCAAAAAGAAGCCCATCGATAGAAAATGAGCGGGTAAATCGGGGAAGCCATAAAAAAGGGAGCGCTAGAGGGCGCTCCCTTCCTCTTTTATGGCATTTTAGCCGTTTCTACGGATTATTTTCCGGGCGTGATGGTTATCCATTGCGATTGATCGTCGCGCACCACCAGCAATGCGGCGGCACGGGACTTGTCCAGCTTGGAAACAACCTTGGCGTATTGCGCGGGTCCGGTGATATCGACGTCGTTGACGGTGACGATGATGTCGCCCGCCGCCAAGCCGGCGACTGCGGCAGGACCTTCAGCTTGCACGACTTGCACGCCGCCCTTGATGTCGAGCTTGCCACGGGCAGCCTCGTCCACTTCGCTTACCTTCAGGCCCAAAGCATCGGCTGCTGCAGCCTTGGGAGCCGCCGGCTTGGCGGTGTCGCCTTCGGTCTTGGCTGTGGGCATTTCGCCAACCTTGACCTGCAAGGTCACTGTTTTGCCTTTGCGCCAGACGTCCATGGCCACCTGTTTGCCCGGCTTTGTGGCACCCACGATGCGGGGCAGGTCTGTCATGTGAGCGATATCCTTGCCGTCGAATTTGACGATGACATCGCCCGCACGCACACCGGCATCAGCGGCAGGACCGCCCTGCTCGACATTGCTGACCATGGCGCCCTTGGCGTCCTCCAGGCCGATGGCCTTGGCTACGTCGTCGGAGACGGAACCGATCTGCACACCGATGCGACCGCGTGTGACCTTGCCGTGAGCCTTGAGCTGCTCTACGACGCGCATGACTTCGTCAATGGGGATAGCCAATGAAATACCCATGAAGCCGCCGCTTTGCGAAATAATCTGGGAATTGACGCCCACGACCTGGCCCGCGAGATTGATCAAAGGGCCGCCCGAGTTGCCGGGATTGACCGCAACGTCGGTCTGGATGAACGGCAGGTAGTCGCCGGTGTCGCGATTGATGGCGCTGACGATACCCGACGTAACCGTGGAATCGAGTCCGAACGGCGAACCGATGGCCAGAACCCACTGTCCTTTCTTGAGCTTGGTCGAATCCCCGATAGGCAGCGGTTTGAAGCCTTTGGCGTCTATCTTGATCAGGGCCACGTCGGTGCGAGGATCAGTGCCTATGATCTTGGCCTTGTACTCCTTGCCCGATGTAAGCGTAACGAAGATGCCGTTGGACTTGGCGACCACATGGTTGTTGGTAAGAATATAGCCGTCTTCGGAAATGATGAAGCCCGAGCCGACTCCACGCGGAACCGTACGCTCCTGCTGCTCGCCGGCAGGCGGAGCATTGCGTTGACGCGGGCTGGGTGCGCCGGGAGGCACGAAATCAGGGCCGAAGAACCAGCGGAACATATCGTAGGGATCGTTGCTGTTGGGACCCATGGCCGGATTGCGCATAGGCACGGCTTCGGTCGTACGAATATTGACGACCGACCCTTCGGTCTCGGCGACAACTTGCGTGAAGTCGGGTACCGACAATACGGGAACCGCCGACGTTTGGGCATTGCCGACGCCGCCGATGGCCGCGCAGGCAACCAACAAACTTGTCGAGGCGTACGCGATGAAGCGTTTTATTTTGCCATTTCCTAGATAAGTAGAAAGCATCGTGAAACTCCTAGGTTGATAATTCAAATGATTAGCGCCCGGCCAGAGGGACATATTCTGTGTGCGCGGCGATGTCGCGTACGGTTTCCGCAGGAACCTCGCCTAACGCTGTAAGCCAATAGTCACCGATGCGTGCGCGGAATACATTCATGGCACCGGTGCTGACCGCGCCGTTGGAAAACGGTGCATCGCGGTCATCATCATAGGGCTCGATGAATATTGAAATCGCCGCCAAACCATCGGTGATGACTAACTGACTGACCTGCTTGCCGCGCTTCATGGGGCGCGAAACCTGAGTAATGGGCTGATACCCAGGGGGAAAAGGAATGCGCCAGCCGCTTTTTGCCAGATCGACCGGAGCCATGGGGGTTTCAAAGACTTTCCAGCCTTTGATGTTCCAGCTGGAGGCCAGTTGGCCGGGAACGACCTTGTCGCCTATCTGCAAACTGCTGAAGGCTATCTGGTCGATCACCCCGCCATGCTGGTTCAGGGTTTGAGCCTTGATAAGCAGATTGGTTTTGGTATCGGCGCACAGGCGATAGCCATAGCGGTGATTGTCTTTGGGAATAAGCTCGACGATAGAGCATTCCTGGCCCGCAATCCGGCTTGTTCCAGCCTGTGCGTTGATTTGATAATTTTCAGGTATGTTCTTGTCTTCACCCAGGATCAGCGCCGGGAAACGATCTCCACGCCGCCGTTCGATGATGACGGCCTTTTTTTCGGGCATCAGGCATTGCGTGACTTCGTTGTGCCGCAGGTATTCGCGTGGCGCGCCATCGAGCATTTCAATGCGTTCGCGCTCGCCCGTGCCATCGACCATGTGAACAATACGTGAAGACACCATAAGGGCGCCCTGCTGATAGGTATATACGCCGGCGTAGTCCAGTTTACGGGCAGCTTGCTGGATTTTTTGCAGCAAGGCCAAGGCGGGATCGGCTACCGTTTTGGGTGCGTCGGCGGACCATGCCGGCCGGGCCAAGACGCAGGCGGCTGCAATGAGTATTGCCTGGCAAGCCCATGCCAACTGCGTGTGGCGGGCATGCTGCGACGCTGCCCGATAGCGGCGGAACCCCTCTGACATTACCGGGATACCTCGAAAGAGGCCTGGCGCACCGGATTGACACCCGCTATTTCACGGTGCGCATCAAGGTAGTCGCCCAAGGCTGCGTTGTCGCCGGCGCTGGCAACGACCTGCGTCGCAGTCGGCTCGGTGGAGCCGGGGCCGGATATATAAGGCAAAGCCACCCACACGACCGACGCCACGGCAGCGGCGACCGCCAGGCCGGACAGGCCGATACGCACAGAACCGTGGCGGCGCATCATGCGCGGCGCCACAATGTGCTGTTCGGCGTCTATCGCCTTGGAAACCCGGGCGTAGAAAAAATCGGACGGTTTTATGGCCAGTTCCTGGCTGCGTAATACGTCGCCGATCAGGTGGTAGGTATCCCAGACCTGTCGACCATAAGGCGTATCGAGCTCTTCTGGACGAATTTCGGCTTCGCCGTCTATCCAGGTGGAAACCGAGGCTTCCCAGGAAGGCTGTTCCTGATCTGGGTCGTGCCTGGCTTGATGGTCGACTTGCATTCTGGGCTCCTTACCAACGACGCTCGGAATCGCTATCAAGCACGGGCCGCAACTGCGCCGCTATGGCTTCGCGTGCGCGGAATATCCGCGAACGAACTGTACCTATGGGGCAGCCCATGCTTTGGGCGATATCTTCGTAACTCATACCTTCGATCTCACGCAATACGATTGCGGTCCGTAAGTCTTCCGGCAAGGCAGCAATGGCGCCATTAACCGTTTCGACGATCTCCCGGCTGGCCAATACCGATTCCGGGGTGCTGATGTCTGTTAGGTTGTCAATCTGACTAAAAGTTTCACCATCTTCAGTTTCAATTACATTTAACGTGCTGGGACGTCGTCCGCTGGACACTTGCCAGTTACGGGCGGTATTGATGGCGATGCGATATAGCCAGGTATAAAAAGCGCTGTCACCGCGAAACTGCGGCAAGGCGCGATAGGCTTTGATGAAGGCCTCTTGGGCCACGTCTTCGACTTCCGCCGGATCGCGGATCATCCGGGACAATAGCCGCATGATCTTGCGCTGGTATTTCAGGACCAGCAAATCGAAAGCGCGTTTGTCTCCGCGCTGGACGCGCGCCACCAGCTCGGCATCGACCTCGCGTTCGCTCATGAGACTTCCTTTTTGGGGCTGCGGCGTTCGGACAGGGCGGCCTGCCGCGCCACGCAAATGCATAATTCACGCCATGCCTGGGCCGGCAAGCCGAACTTCCAGATGGTCAGTTGCACGGGCCTGGTCGCCCCCGGCGCGCTATCGCGCAGACGCAGCGTTATCCAGGCGTAAGCCTGCCAGACATGAAAAAGATGCAATGGCCGCCCCGCCCCGCGCGTGGCCAGCAGCCAAACACCCGAATCGCTTAATGACAGTGTGTCGGCGATGGGTAGCGGCACGCCCGTGACAGCACCAAGCAAGCCCGCCCAGCGTATGCGCCGAACGGGCCAGTGCCTGATGCTTGTCATCGGGCGCTCCAGCCTAGAGCCTCCGCACTATCATGGAGCCGTTGGTGCCGCCAAAGCCGAAGGAATTCGACAAGGCGATATCGATCTTCATTTTGCGCGCTTCATTGGCGCAGTAGTCCAGATCGCACTCCGGATCCTGATTGAAGATATTAATAGTGGGCGGAGAAATCTGGTGGTATACCGCCAAGGTCGTAAATACGGCCTCGATTCCGCCAGCGGCGCCCAAAAGGTGGCCGGTCATGGACTTGGTGGAGTTGACCACCAGCTTTTTGGCGTGATCGCCAAATGCCAGCTTAAGCGCCTCGGATTCGTTCTTATCGCCCAATGGGGTGGACGTGCCATGCGCATTCACGTAATCGACCTGGTCGGGGTTGATGCCGCCACTGCGCAAGGCATTGAGCACACCGCGCCGGGGGCCGTCGCGATCAGGCGAAGTGATGTGATGAGCATCGGAGCTCATGCCATAGCCGACAAACTCGCCATAGATGCGCGCCCCGCGCTTACGGGCATGCTCGTATTCTTCAAGTACCAATGCGCCCGCGCCTTCGCCCAATACAAAGCCGTCGCGGTCACGGTCCCAAGGGCGGGAAGCTGTGGTTGGATCGTCGTTGCGGGTGGAAAGCGCACGCATGGCGGCAAAGCCGCCTATGCCCAAAGGCGATACTGTCGATTCGGCGCCGCCCGCCACCATGACGTCGGCGTCGCCATATTCGATAAGCCGAGCCGCATCGCCTATGGAGTGCAGACCTGTCGTGCAGGCTGAAACCACAGCGTAGCTTGGCCCTTTAAGGCCCAGCATGATGGACAACTGGCCGGAAATCAGGTTGATCAGCGAAGCGGGAACAAAAAACGGCGAGATGCGGCGTGGGCCGCGCTCAAGGTATTCGACCTGAGTTTCTTCAATACGCGGCAGACCACCTATGCCCGACCCGATTATGGTGCCGATACGTTCGGCATTTTCTTCGGTGGCCACCAAGCCGCTGTCGCGCCATGCCTGCACCCCTGCCGCCACGCCATAATGGATAAAGGTATCCATTTGCTTGGCTTCTTTGGAGGACATGTATTGCGTGACATCGAAGTCTTTGACTTCACCCGCTATCTGGGCATTGAACGCAGATGGGTCGAAGCGCGTAATGCGCCCGATGCCGGAACGCCCATTGACGATATTGTCCCATGCGCTGTCAATATCGTTGCCCACCGGCGAAACAATACCCAGACCGGTAATGACGACACGTCGTTTCACGGATGACTCCTAAAATAAAAAAGCGGCTTAAAGCGAATAGACGCACCCCGACGCCAAACCCCGAGATGAATTTGGCAGGGCAGCGAGCCTATACCTATAAACCGCCTTGAGGTGAAGCCTTGAATACCGGGCCACACCCAAAAAGTTGAAATTACTGCTTGCTGTGCGATGTGATGTAATCAACAGCTTGCTGAACCGTCGTGATTTTCTCGGCCTCTTCGTCCGGAATTTCGGTTTCGAATTCATCTTCGAGTGCCATCACGAGCTCGACCATATCGAGCGAATCGGCACCGAGGTCGTCAAGGAAGGAAGATTCGTTCTTGATCTCGGCTTCGTTAACGCCAAGTTGTTCAGCGACGATCTTCTTGACGCGCTGTTCGATGCTTTCCATGCAGATCTCCAAGTGGGGAAAATTCCCGCGAATTATAGCCAAACGAAATAGTTAATGGTGCTGGCTATGACAAAAAAAACGGCATTACCGGCAATGAGTGCTTTTGCCTGACTGGCGCGAGCCCCTGTGCGGAACACCTCTGGAATGGACAGATTTTACCCTACGAGAGGGACCTGTCCGGTATATTACATATACATCCCGCCATTTACATGCAGCGTGGTGCCCGTAATGTAGCCCGCCTGCGGGCCGGCCAGAAAGGCTACGGCCGAAGCAATTTCGGCGGCAGCGCCCAACCGTCCCAAGGGGATTTGCGACAGAATAGCCGCCGTTTGCGACTCGTTCAAGGCGCGCGTCATGTCGGTTTCGATAAAACCTGGTGCAACGCAATTAACCGTTATGTTGCGGCTGCCAAGCTCGCGCGCCAAGGCCCGCGCCATGCCGGCTACGCCGGCTTTCGCGGCCGCATAGTTGGCCTGCCCGGGATTGCCGCTAGAACCCACCACCGAGGTGATATTAATAATACGACCCCAGCGGGCTTTCATCATGTTCCGGGTCACGGCGCGCGAGAGGCGAAATACCGCCGACAAATTGGTGGCGATGACAGCCTCCCAGTCTTCGTCTTTCATGCGCATTGCCAGATTATCGCGTGTGATACCGGCATTATTGACCAATATATGAGGGCCGCCATCTTGCTTGCCCAGTTCGGCCACTAAAGCCTCGCAGGCAGCAGCATCGTTCACGTTCAGTGCAACACCGCGGCCGCCGCTTGCAGCCAGCATGTCGGAAATCGCCTGCGCACCGGATTCGGAGGTGGCCGTACCCACCACGGTGGCGCCCTGCGCCGACAACTCAAGCGCAATGGCCTTGCCTATGCCGCGCGTGGCGCCTGTAACCAGGGCAAGCTTACCCGCCAACAGTTTGTCTTGCATTGCCTTATCCTTGTAGAGTATCTAATGCGGCTTGCAGGGACGCCGGATCGGTAATGGCCAATCCGACCAGATCCTTATCTATGCGCTTGGTCAGGCCGGCCAGTACCTTGCCCGGACCGCACTCGACCACATGGGTAATGCCTTGCGCCTTCATGGCCTGCAAGGTTTCCACCCAACGCACAGGATGCCATGCCTGGCGGACCAGCGCATCCTTGATGACGCCCGGCTCCGATGGCGTCTGCACATCGACGTTATTTATTAGCGGAATTTGCGCCGGTGCCAGCTCGATGCCGGCCAAGGCCTGCTCCAGCACGGCGGCAGCCGGCTTAAGCAAGCTGGAGTGAAACGGCGCCGAAACCGCCAGCACCAGGGCGCGCTTTGCGCCTTCGGCTTTAGCCAGTTCACAGGCCCGCTCGACCGCTGCTTTGTGTCCTGCAATGACGACCTGAGCAGGCGCATTGAAATTGACCGCCTCGACGACCTCATCTTGTGCTGCCCTGGCGCATATCGATCTGACCGTGTCGTCGTCCAGACCCAGCACGGCGGCCATGCCGCCCGCGCCCACCGGCACGGCAGCCTGCATGGCATCGGCACGGACCCGCACCAGGCGCACTGCATCTTCCAGGGCCAAGGCGCCTGCGGCGGTCAAGGCGGAATACTCGCCCAGGCTATGGCCCGCCACCAGCGCAGGCGCACGCCCGCCTGCGGCCAGCCAGGCACGGTAGACGGCCACGCCGGCCGTCAACATGGCCGGCTGCGTATTGGTGGTCAGATTAAGCTCTTCGGCCGGTCCGCTGGAGATCAGCGCGGCAAGATCCTGCCCCAGCGCGGCCGATGCACGGCCCACCACATCGTTGACCGCAGCATTATCCGCCCACGCATCAAGCATGCCGACGGATTGCGATCCCTGCCCAGGAAAGACAAAAGCAATTTTCATAAAACTCAGACAAATAGATTGAATACAAATCACGCCTGCGGTCCGCTCCCGGTGCAAATCCCGGTGGCGCACGCAGCAACGCGCTTACATTTTGATCAGCACGGAACCCCATGTAAAGCCGCCGCCGACGCCTTGCATCATGACGGTGTCTCCGGCCTTGATGCGCCCGTCGCGGCGCGCTACGTCAAAGGCAAGAGGAACGCTGGCAGCCGACGTATTGGCATGCTTGTCGACGGTAATGACGACTTTTTCGTCGGGAATGCCCAGGCGCTTGCTAAGGAAATTGATAATGCGCACATTGGCTTGGTGCGGAACCAGCCAATCGACGTCGGCCAATTGCATGCCGGCCTGTTCGCAAACATCGATCGCCGACTTGGTCAGCGAGGTTACCGCCAGTTTGAATACTGCCTGCCCGTCCATGCGCAGGAAAGGGTCGCCCACCACTTGGCCATGCGCAACATTGCCTGCGGCGCACAGTATTTTCATTTGACTGCCGTCGGCATTGAGCTGCGCAGCCACGATACCGGGCTCTTCGGATGCTTTCAGGACAACCGCACCCGCGCCGTCGCCAAACAGCACACAGGTACCGCGATCATTCCAGTCGAGTATGCTGGAAAACACTTCTGCGCCGATGACCAGCGCGGTCTTGGCACGCCCAGCACGAATGAAGGCATCGGCGGTCGCCAGCGCATAGACAAAGCCGCTGCAAACCGCCTGCACGTCGAATGCCGCCCCGCCCTTGGCACCAAGATTGGCCTGCACCAGACAGGCCGTGCTTGGAAAGACGAAGTCAGGCGTGGATGTCGCAACGATGATGAGGTCGAGTTCGTCGGCCTTGACACCGGCGTCATCCAGGGCGATTTGCGCCGCGCGAGTGGCCAATTGGCTGGTGGTCATGCCTGCGTCGGCCAGATGACGCTGCCGTATGCCGGTGCGCTCGACGATCCAGGAATCGGAGGTTTCGATCTGGCGCGTGGCAAGGTCAGCCGCAAGGTCGTCGTTGGATACGATACGGGGAGGTAGATACCCGCCCGATCCTATTATCTTGGCATAAGACATAGTAGCTTCCAGATACCCGGCTAGTGCGCAGGATCAGATGAGTCGTTGGAGAGCTTCGCCGATTGCGCCGCCGCAGCCCGCAAACTCTGGCGAAGATGATCAATAGCGCTTGTTGTACCATCAAGCAGGCCATTATGCACCGCTTCACGCGCCCTTTGCAGCGCACAGCCGAAAGCGTAGGCATCGGCCGAGCCGTGGCTTTTGATGACGATGCCCCGAAGGCCGAGCAAAGCCGCGCCATTGTATCGACGATTGTCGACACGGTCGCGCAAACGGTTAAGCACAGGCTTGGCCAGCGCGCCTGCGGCCATGGACAAAGCATCGCGGTTGAATTCGGCGCGCATCATGGTGGCGACCATTTTTGCCACGCCTTCTATGGACTTCAAGACAACATTACCGACAAAACCGTCGCAGACGATGACATCGACCGTGCCTTTGCAGATATCGTCGCCCTCGACGTTACCGTAGAAATTCAGGCCGCTGCCGCGCAGAAGCTCAGCCGCCTGTTTGACGATTTCGTTGCCCTTGATGACTTCTTCGCCGATATTGAGCAGGCCGATAGTAGGCCGCTGGTGCCGATCGACCGTGGAGGCCAGGGCCGAACCCATGATGGCGAACTGCAATAAGTGCTCGGCCGAGCAATCGACGTTCGCCCCCAGATCCAGCATGGTGGTTGCACCACCCTTCTGGTTGGGAATGGACGTGGCAATGGCCGGCCGATCGATGCCGTCGAGGGTTTTGAGGATGTAGCGCGAAATCGCCATCCAGGCCCCGGTATTGCCAGCCGAAATACACGCATCGGCCCGGCCATACTTGACAGCCTGCACAGCGACGCGCATCGATGAATCTTTTTTGCGCCGCAATGCCACCTCGACGGAGTCGTCCATAGCAACGACCTCGGAGGCGGGCAGTATCTCGTACCAGTCCCGGCCCAGGCTGCCCAAGGCCACGAGACGTGTCTCGATAGCGGCTGGATCGCCCGCAAGCAGGAAACGCGTATCGGGATTCTGCTTCGCGAATTGATGCGCTGCGGGAACGGTAACCGGCAAGCCGGCATCACCGCCCATGCAGTCGATGGCAATTCGAATCTCAGTTGTCGACATCAAGCGCGCAATCTATGGCGTTATAGCGAGATCGCAAAAACTGGTTTACTCGTTGTTCTTGGACTTGAGTACTTGACGGCCGCGATAGATGCCATTGGGGCTGATATGGTGGCGCAGGTGCAACTCACCAGTGGTGGGTTCTACGGCCGTAGGCGGCGTAGAAATGAAATCGTGCGAACGATGCATACCGCGCTTAGACGGGCTCTTTTTGTTTTGCTGAACGGCCATGGATGACTCCTGAATACGGGGCGCTATTGTAAGCGATAGTCCCGCGAGGTTAAATGCGTTAAATCAATCTTTTTTAAGCTGGCTCAATGCCGCGAACGGCGAAGGCCTGGCTGGATCGGTGTCGGGCTCTTGAGAAAGAGACTCCGGCAGCGATGGACAAACATCGTGCATGGGCACATAGGGCAGGCCTAAGATGATTTCATCTTCGACCAGCTCTAGAACATCAAGCCGCTGAGAACCAACGATGCGCTCGATGATATCGTCGGATTCGGCATCCAGGACATCTTCGGCCTCGAGGGCCGCCTGGGATCTCACCACTTCCAGACGATTGGTGGAATCCATAGGCCACTGAAAAGGCTTAAGGCAACGCTGGCATTCCAGCGTAGGCGCCGCCTTTACATCAACCTGCAAAAAAGCCCGTCCCCGCGCATCTTGCATGCCCCGCACAGCCCAGGACACCGTGGTATCGGCCTGTTCGGGCAAATCTTCGATCAAGCGTTCGAACCGGGCAATAGGCGCCTGACCATGAACTTCTCGTCCAAGACGGGTA
>DATCYE010000144.1:0-4449 GCA_036570485.1 Pusillimonas sp.
CTCGGGCAAAAATGCCCTATTCGGAAAAACCAACTTCGGCATGCGTTGATACGCTGCCTCCAAGGCGCTAAGACTCGTCGGTTTTGCGCGGCCGCACGGTGGGCCGCGTGCCGTCGGCATTCGTGGCCGCACGGCCAATAGAACCGACTGAAATGCGCGTTTCTCCGAAGGCGCCACGGTGCGCTGCCGCGCGCCACGCGTGGCCGTAGGCCACCTCCAGACTCAAGTGTATGGTGCCGTCGGCGTTGCGCTGGGCCTCAAGGGCATCCAGCAGCCGCTGCCGCCATTTGCGGCCGGACAGGCCAGGCTTGCGGTCCAGGCTGGGGTTGCCGCCCAGTATGCGCATGTCTTCCAGCAGTTTTTCGGGCGTGCGGTAGGTAAGCGTGAGGATTTCCTGATCCATGACCGGATCGGCGAAACCGCGCTGAATAAGCAGATCGCCGAAGTCGTGCATATCGACGAATTGCGGTGTCGCGGTTTTCAGGCCCGCATCAAGCACTGCGCTACGCAGTTCTGCCAGCGAACCGGGGCCTAGGCATGAAAACATGGCTAGCGCGCCGGGTTTCAGGATGCGGCGCCATTCACCCAGCACATTGTGCGGTTCGGGATGCCAGTGCAAGGCCATATTGGACCAGACCAGATCCAGGCTTTCGGGGTCTAGCCCCGAGTCGGCCAGGTCGGAGAGCCGGAAGCGCACTGGCAGCGTGGGCTTATTGCGTAGCTTTTGCCAGAATCCAGGCCGGGTGGCGTAGCGCTCGCGCGCCACATCCAGCAAACGTGAGCAGATGTCCTGTCCTGTGTAGTCCAGTTGCGGATAGCGGGCGCGCAAAGGCTCCAGCGCATGCACAGCGCCGCAACCGGCATCCAGCACGGCAACGGGCGCTATGCGTATATAACTGAGTCTTTGCAACATGCGCTGAGCGACTTCGCCGTACAGAAATTGGGCGGCGTCCAGCGGGCTGCGGCGGGCGAATTGCAGGCCGACGTGGGCCGGATCGATGCGCAGTGAAGGAGGCTGTGACATTTATAGGTGCGAACGTATGGTATCGAGTAGGGGTTCGTGCTTATATAGGCGCTTGGCGCAAGCCTAGGGAAGCCCTGAATAAGTCGAGCGGCGCGGTGGCTTGTTCAGAACTTCACTAGACATGAAGGGTACCATTATGACTTATCCGCATGCCTCGCGCGAACCGGCACTATCCGCCCTGAATGGGATCCGCCGGGTTGGCGCAGCTTTAAGGACGTATGCCGCGCGTATTCCAACTTCCTGCGGACTGTGTCAGGGTCGCTCGCAGGGGGGGCGGCTTTGCCTTTATTGTCATGATGCTGCCGTTCGCTCTATGGCCGGCAGCGCGGCGCGCTGCGTTGTATGCTGTCTGGCGCTGAATGCGCAAGGCATATGCGCCGACTGTAGCAGGCTCGTGCCGGCATTCGATCGTGTGTTGGCTGCCTTCGATTATGCGCCTCCGGGCGATCTGCTTATCCATCAACTTAAGGTCGGGCGGCGCTTCGTCGGCGCCGGCATGCTTGCCGCTATGCTGGCCGATACTGTGGTCGCGGCAAGTCCCTCCTTGCCCAAGGGTGTGGTTCTGGTTCCCGTGCCGGCCAGCCGGGCCGCTATATTGCGGCGTGGTTTTAATCCCGCCGCCGAGATTGCCCGCTGCTTGTCGACGCAGTTGCGGTTGCCTTGCCGGCCAGGGCTGCTTAGGCGTACCCGCGAAGGCGTCCGGCAAACGCATCTTGGCCCGGCTCAGCGCGCGTCCAGTGTTCGTTCGCTGTATTTTTGTCCGCAAGATGTGCTCGGCCGCCATATTGCCGTGGTCGACGATGTATTAACCACGGGCAGCACGCTGCATAGCATTGCGCTTACTCTCAAGGCCGCGGGAGCCGCTACGGTTACTGGCTTGGTGTTGGCCCGCACGCCGCAACGCGAATCGCATTACTTGTAAAATCGCTGCAAGCCCGGCGCGTCGTCGCGGCGTTCTTCTACACTGCCTTCATGTTTCATATCGTTCTGGTATCACCCGAGATTCCCCCCAACACGGGCAACGTAATACGTCTGGCCGCCAATTCCGGTGCCAGCCTGCACTTGGTGCGGCCGCTGGGATTCGATCTGGATGACAAGAAGTTGAAGCGGGCGGGTCTGGACTACCATGAATGGACCCGCTTGCAGATACACGACGATTTGCAGCTCGCCTTTGACAGCATAGGTGGCGACCCCGCCCGTCGATTCGCGCTGACCACCAAAGGCGCAAGGCTGATTGGTCAGGTGCCGTTACAGCCAGGCGACGTATTCGTCTTCGGCCGCGAGACTGCGGGCATGTCTGACGCGCAAATGGATTTATTTCCTGTGGAGCAGCGCTTGCGCTTGCCCATGCTGCCGCAACAGCGCAGCCTGAATCTGTCGAACGCCGTGGCGGTCACCGTTTACGAGGCATGGCGCCAGTCGGGCTACGCGGGCAGCGTTTAGGCCAAGGGCCCGCATACTGCCCCGGGCCTGTGCCTAAGCGCCATGTGGGCTGTTAATCCAGCGACAGGCCCAGCCGATCGATCACGGCTTCCCAACGTTTTTTCTCGTTCACTACCAGCGTGGTCAGCGCTTCGGGTGTGGACGGCGCGGGTGTGAAATACAGTGCGGCCATTTTCTGTTTTACATCGTCCTGAGCCAGAATCTTGCCTATGGCCGAATTCAGTTGGGTCACGATATCGCTGGGGGTGCCGGCGGGTACGAAGATTGCATCCCAGGAAATCGATTCGAATCCGGGGTATTGCGATGCCATGGTGGGAATTCCGGGCAGTACATCGCTGGGCTCCAGGCTGGTAATGGCCAGTGCACGGGCCTTGCCGGCCTTGACTTGCGTCATGGCGATGCCCGGTACCATGAAGCCGGCCTGGATATCGCCGGCAATGATGGAGGTCACGATTTGAGGAAAGCCTGTGTAGGGAATTTGCTGCAGGCTGATACCGGCCTGGTGCTCAAGCATCGCCATGCCCAGGTGCGATGAGCTGCCCGGGCCAACCGTGCCGTAGTTCAACTCGCCGGGTTTGGACTTGGCCAGGCTGACGAATTCCTGCACGTTTTTGGGTGGGAAATCTTGCGGAACCACCAGTACATTGGGGCTGGTGCCCACCAGGGTGATCGGGGCCAGGTCTTTGAGCGGATCGTAGCCCAGGGTTTTCTTGTACAGCGATGGCGCTGTCACCATGGGGCCGTTGATGGTCAGCAGTATCGTGTAGCCATCGGGTTTGGCCCTGCTAGCGTAGCGCGTGCCAATGTTGCCGCCCGCGCCGGGTTTGTTTTCCACGACCACGGCCTGTCCCAGGTCTTTGGCCAGCGGTTCGGCAATGGCCCGGGCCAGCACGTCGGGCGAAGAGCCGGCAGGAAACGGAACCACCATCTGGATAGGGCGATCAGGCCAGGCGGCCTGCGCGACCGGTGCCATAACCAAGGCGGCGGCTCCCGCTATGCCAAGCGCTGATCGTTGCAGCCAGCGACTTAGAAGTGAGTATCGAAACATGGCAATTCCTTGCGTGGATGGATGAAAATAAATGAGTAGCTGACAGGCCCTAGGCCGGAGAGCTTGGCGATTCGGGTTTGGCGTCGCGGGTCAGCAGGCCGGATACGGCGCTTTTGGGTGCCAGGCCATCGAACAAAACATGGCAGACGGCTTCGGTAATGGGTAGGTCGACACCGTATTTATGGCCCAGCGTCAGTGCGGCGCGGGCGCAGCGTACGCCCTCGGCCGTCATGCCGCCCGCAAGAATCGTATCCAGTGTCTGTCCCTGTGCTATGGCCAGGCCTACCTGGCGGTTGCGCGAAAGAGCGCCTGTGGCTGTCAACACCAGATCGCCCAGGCCAGTCAGGCCCGAGAAGGTTTCCGCTACGCCACCCATGGCCAGCCCCAATCGTTGCATTTCGGCCAGGCCGCGAGTGATCAGGGCGGCACGGGCGTTGGTGCCCAGGCCCAGGCCGTCGGAAATGCCGCAGGCAATGGCCATGACATTTTTCAAGGCGCCGCCCACTTCTACCCCGATGACGTCGCCGCTGCTGTAGATGCGGGCGTTGGCACCATGCAGCGCCGATACCGTTGCATGGGCAGTGTCGGCCCGAGATGTGGCGATGGTAAGCGCTACGGGCAGGCCTTGGGCGACTTCGCGGGCGAAAGACGGCCCCGAGAGCACGCCCAGGCCCAAGTCGGGCAGGGAGGAAAACGCCGCCTGGACGATTTCATGAGGCAGCCGGCCGCTGTCGGGCTGAAAGCCCTTGCAGGTCCAGACGATGCTTAGTGGGCCGTGGGGTTTGTCAGCCAGAAGATTGGCCAGCACGGCACACAGTTCTGCCAGGCCGGCAACAGGTACGCCCAGGATGATGAGTCCGGGCGAACCGTCCGCCGGGCAGACATGTTCCAGCGCTTGCTGCAGGCTATCGGTAGCCTGCAAGGCGGCGGGCAG
>DATCYE010000145.1:0-6288 GCA_036570485.1 Pusillimonas sp.
CTTCCAGAACTTCGATACCATCAAGTTGTTCGACAACGACAAGCCGGCCGTCAATGCCCGCGTATGGGAAGGTCAAGCCGAAACCGTGGGTCTGGGCTCGCTTAAGCCTACCTGGGTTACCGTGCCGCGCGGCAAGGGCCCGCAAATAAAGCCCGTTGCTCAATATACGCAACCCCTGATCGCGCCCTTGAAGCAGGGCGCCAAGGTGGGCACGGTGTCTTTGTCGCTGGACGGCAAGCTGCTTAGGCAGGACCCGCTGTTTGTCCTGAACGATGTCGCCGAGGCGGGTTTCTTCGGGCGCGTCTACGACAAGATCCGTTTGATGTTTCAATAAGATAATCCCTTCCCTGCAAGGCCTAGATAATGATTCCCGATGTCGATAACGACAGTATTGTTTACCTGAATGGTCAGTACGTCCGTTTGGGCGATGCCTCGATTTCCGTGCTTGATCGCGGTTTTATTTTTGGCGATGGCATATACGATGTGGTGCCCGCTTATAACGGCAAGCCGTTTCGCATGGATGGCCATTTGGCGCGTCTTGAGCGCAGCCTGGCGGCCATCGGCATCAAGGTGGATTTCAAGCGCAGCGATTGGGAAGCGCTGGTGCTCGACATGCTCCGGCGCTCTGGTCTTAGCGATTGCATGGTGTATGTGCAGGTGACTCGTGGCGTGGCCAAACGCGACCACGCTTTTCCGGCCGACGCCACCCCCACTATTTTTTGCATGGTCTCGCCCTTCAAACGCCCGGATGCCCATGTCCGCGAACAGGGGCTATCCGCGGTGGGCATGCCCGATATTCGCTGGCTGCGCTGCGAGATCAAATCGGTGTCGCTGCTGGGCAATGTTCTGGCCAAGCAGCATGCGGTCGACGCCGGCGTCGACGAAGTCCTGCAATTTCGCGATGGGTTTTTATCGGAAGGCTCTTCATGCAATATCTGGATGGCCAAAGACGGCATGCTGCTGGCGCCTCCGCGCAGTAATCTGATTCTGGAAGGCATACGTTACGGTTTTCTGGAAGAACTGGCCCACGATGCGGGCATTGCCTTTAATGCGCGGCCTATTTCGCAACAGGAAGTCGATGGCGCCGACGAGCTTATGCTGTCGTCGGCCACCAAAGAGCTCTTGCCCATTACCACCTACAACGGCAAGCCTGTGGGCCAGGGCAAGCCCGGCCCCGTATATGCTGCATTGCGCGCCGGTTACGACAAGGCCATTGCGGCGCTTTAACGGTTGTGCCACCACTATGCAAGATATTCCGCCCGAACAATCCCTGATCGAATATCCCAGCGACTTTCCCATCAAGGTCATGGGCAGGGCGCACCCCCACTTCGCGCAGACCCTGACTGATATCGTTCTACAGTTCGACCCGCACTTTGATCCTGCCACGGTCGAGATGCGGCCCAGCAAGGGCGGAAAATACATAGGGCTTACGTTCACGGTGCGCGCCACTTCGCGCGAACAGCTGGACGACCTGTACCGCGCCCTGCACGCCCATCATATGGTGTCCATCGTTCTTTAGGCCCGGCAATGATCGACTATCAGTGGTTGCCGCGCCCCGCCGCCTACCCTCAGGTGTGGCAGGCGATGCGCGATTTCACCGAGGCGCGCGACGCGGCCACGCCGGATCGCATTTGGCTGGTCGAGCACGAGCCGGTCTATACCCTGGGTCAGGCGGGCAAGCCCGAACATATCCTGAACAGCGGCGGCATCTCTATCGTGCAGTGCGACCGGGGTGGGCAAGTTACCTATCATGGTCCGGGCCAGGTTGTGGCCTATTGCCTGGTCGACTTGCGGCGCATGAAACTTTTCGTGAAAGAGTATGTAGCCTTGCTGGAAGACGTGCTTATTGGCGTGCTGGGCGAGCTGGGCGTGGCCGGCGCCTGCCGCAAGGCGGGGGCGCCCGGCGTGTATGTGCCTTATAGCAGCCTGGCAGCGTCACAGGCCGGGGCGGCCGACGGCGAATTGGCCAAGATCGCCGCCTTGGGCATCAAGCTGCGCAACGGATGCGCCTATCATGGCCTGGCCCTGAATGTGGACATGGACCTGGCTCCGTTCCTGGGCATCAATCCTTGTGGATACGAGGGCCTGAAAACAGTCGATTTGCGGTCTTGCGGCATAAACGCTACCGTTACCGATGTGGGCGAGCTACTGGCTGCCCGCTTGAATGACGCATTCAATGCGCATCTGGATAAGCAGGCGGCAGTGGCGCAATAACCCCCGTCTTGCCCAGAACCGATACTAATACGGAGACAAAATGAGCACAGATGGCGAGTTGCTGTTGGTCGACAATACCGATGGTGTGGTAACGCTTACCTTGAACCGGCCGGATCAGTTCAATGCTTTATCTGAAGAATTGCTGGACGCGCTTGGGCGTAGCCTGGCCGATATTGCCGCAGACGATCAGGTTCGTTGCGTGGTGCTGGCGGCCAATGGCCGGGCATTTTGCGCGGGGCACGATCTGAAGCAGATGCGCGCAAACTGCGACCAGCGTTATTACGAGCAGCTGTTTGCCAGTTGCGGGCGTGTCATGCAAAGCATAGTTAACCTGCCGGTGCCGGTTATTGCCAAGGTGCATGGCACGGCGACGGCGGCGGGATGCCAGTTGGTGGCCAGTTGCGATCTGGCTATTGCCTCGGAAACCGCCAAGTTTGCGGTGTCGGGCATTAATGTGGGACTGTTTTGCTCTACGCCGGCGGTGGCCCTGACGCGTAATGTGCCCATGAAGAAAGCGTTTGAAATGCTGGTAACGGGGCAGTTCATCAGTGCCGCCGATGCGGCCGATAGCGGTTTGATCAATCGGGTGGTGGCGCCCGATGAGCTTGATGCGCAGGTCGATGCCATGGTGCAGACCATTTGCAGCAAGAGTCCGCTTGCGGTGCGCGTGGGCAAGGGCATGGTGCAGCGACAGCACGGCATGAATCTGGCCGATGCCTACGATTATGCGGGCAAGACGATGGCGCAGAACATGATGGCCGACGATGTGGCCGAGGGCATAGACGCTTTTACACAGAAGCGGCAAGCTGTCTGGAAGGGGCGTTAGCGGCCATATGCCCCGACTGCGGGCAGGGCGATTAGGCGGGGCCGGGCCTGGCGCGTTAAAATGCCTTTCCGACTTCATTTCCGGGGGCGCCAAGGCGGCCCTGGTTACAGTCTTTTTTATTGAATGGCGGGGGGCGTGAAGCACGCTGCCGCCTTTAGCGCGAAGCCCCGGGGCTTGCAGCGCAGGAAACCGTATGACTACTCCTGTTGACCAGTCTGCCGTCCATAAACCCACCGTGCGTCCCGCGCCTTACGACCCAACGCAAAAGCAGAAGTCGGCGGACAAGACCTCGCGTATTCCTATTAAGGTGGTTCAGGCCGAGCGCCTTAAAAAACCCGATTGGATACGGGTGAAGGCTGCCGCGCCGGGTTCGCGTTTTTACGATATCAAGAAGATACTGCGCGAGCATAAGCTGCATACGGTATGCGAAGAGGCGTCCTGTCCGAATATTGGCGAGTGCTTCGGCAAGGGTACGGCTACGTTCATGATTATGGGCGATAAGTGCACGCGTCGCTGTCCTTTCTGCGATGTGGGCCATGGACGGCCCGATGCGCTGGATGTCGACGAGCCGGTGAATTTGGCGCGCAGTATTGCTGCGATGAAGCTGTCGTATGTGGTGATTACGTCGGTCGACCGCGACGATTTGCGCGATGGCGGCGCAGGCCATTTTGTTGAGTGCATACGCAAGGTGCGCGAGCTTTCACCAACGACGCGCATCGAGGTGTTGGTGCCCGATTTTCGCGGCCGTCTGGATCGCGCGCTGGGTATTCTGAACGAGGGCCCGCCCGATGTCATGAATCACAATCTAGAAACGGTGCCGCGTTTGTATAAGCAGGCGCGTCCGGGGTCGGATTACCATCATTCGCTGAAGTTGTTGTCCGAGTTCAAGGCGCTGCACCCGGATGTTCCGACGAAGTCGGGGCTGATGTTGGGGTTGGGCGAAACGGACGACGAAATCCTGGAGGTGATGCGGGATATGCGGGCGCACAATGTGGATATGCTGACGATAGGGCAGTATTTGCAGCCGTCCGAGCATCATCTTCCGGTGCTGCGTTATGCGCATCCGGATGTGTTCAAGATGCTGGAGCGCGAGGCATACGCGATGGGGTTCACCCACGCGGCTGTGGGGGCGATGGTGCGGTCTTCGTATCATGCGGACGAGCAGGCGCATAAGGCTGGGGTGGCCTGACCGGCCCTTTAAGTCGTTGATTGTGTGGAAAGGCTTCTGTTTTTTAGGACAGGGGCCTTTTTTCTTTGGTGCTGTGGGTGGCAGGCAATACCTGACCGTTTTATCTGCGTTGCTAGGGCGTTTATGGCTGGGTCTGGCCCGGCTGGACGCTTAGCGGTTCCGGCTACGCCGGAACTCCCCGCGCGGCAGCTCGATTCAGGGCGGCCGCGAACTCGCACGTCGGACAGCCCCCGGCTGCCCGAAAACGCCGTGCTCAGACAGCGCGGCCTTGCCTCCCTGAATCAAGCCACCACCCGGCACACGCGTAAATCGCCGATCCAGACCCAGCCATAAACGCCCCCATTTGGTGCGGCAGCATGAAGACGATGCACAGGGTTTGCAGGACATGGCCAAATATACGCGGGGTGTTCGCAGGCGGCTTGGACTTAGTCAACGGGAGTTCGCGGCGCGCATTAATGTGTCTCTGGATACGATACGGAACTGGGAGCAGGGCCGCCGATATCCGACGGGTGCGGCCAAGGCTTTGCTGCGTGTGCTGGACAGGGCGCCACAGGCTTGCCTGGACGCCCTGACTTAACTTGATTCGATAGCGCTGAACCTGGTTCGGTCTGAGTTGGCGCCGTCTTTGCGCTGGGACAAAGACGGCGGGGCTGGGGGCGGGTTCAATGTGGGTGTATGGCCGGGGTACCGGCAGGCACTGAAGGTATTGAATCATGCGTAGCAGATTAAGCCGCAGCGCACGCAGCACTGCGAGACTGACGATTATGCTTCTGTTGACCGGGTTGGCGGCGGGATGCGGGGTTGGGGATAGGGGTGGGGATACGGCCTCCACGGCTGGTGGGGCGGATGCTGTGGAGCTGGTTTCTATTCCTGCTGGGGAGCTTGGCTATTATCCTTCCGGGGAGTATTTGAAAGGCGGCTATCCGGTGACGCCGCCGCAAGTCACTGTGCGTTTCGATGCCGGCGTGGCGATGATGAAGCGACAGGTTAGTCAGGCGGAGTATGCGGCTTGTGTGTCGGCGGGAGCCTGCAAGAAACTGGACGGGGCGCTGCGTCAGGCGGCTGATCCTACGCTTCCGGTGGTGGGGGTAAGCTGGCTTGATGCCACGGCCTATGCGGCGTGGCTGTCGAAGAAGACGGGCGGCCATTACCGTCTGCCCACCTATGCGGAATGGGTTTACGCGGCGGGGCCTGCCTATAAGGAAGATGTGCTTGTTGATGTTGCCGATCCCAGCGATCCGGCGCAGCGCTGGTTGGCGGAGTATGCCCTGGAAACGCAGCGCAAGGCGTCGGTGGATGCGGTTGTGCGGCCCTTTGGTGGATTCGGCGAGAATCCGGCGGGCTTGCAGGATATGGCGGGCAATGTGTGGGACTGGACCGATACCTGCCATACGCGACAGCATCTGGATGCGGGGGAAGGCGCTGTAACCACGACGGGCGAGAATTGCGGGATTCGTGTGGTGGCGGGGCCGCACCGCAGCTACATTACCGACTTCATACGCGATCCCAAGGGCGGCGCCTGCTCGGTGGGTGTGCCGCCCAGCAACCTGGGTTTCCGGCTGGTGTCTATCCTTCAGCCAGGCGGATGAGGTCGTCCAGGGCGCACACTACGATGCGCTTGCGACCGCTGTTGACCAGGCCGCGCTCTTTCCAGGCGCTTAGCAGGCGGCTGACCGTGTGCAGCGTGGTGCCGGTCATTTCGGCGATGTCCTGGCGGGTGATCGGGAAGTTGATCTGTATGCCTTCGGGGGTCTCTTCGCCGGACTCGTCGACCAGCCGCAAGATGGCCCGGGCGACGCGTTGTTCGACTTCTTCGGTGGAAAGTGCCTGTATGCGCGAGTGCGCGTCTTGCAGGCGCTGCCCGACCGTTTGCAGGGCATTCGAAGCGAAATGAGGGTTACCGGAAATGAATTGGTCCCATTCTGCCGATGGCCAGGCCAGGGCTATGCTTTCTTGAACGGCTATGGTCGATGCGGGATAGTGACTGCGGCGCATGGCGCGCGCTATGCCGAAGACGTCGCCGGGGTTAACGTAGCGCACCACGATCTGCTCGCCTTCG
>DATCYE010000146.1:0-4089 GCA_036570485.1 Pusillimonas sp.
TTTCGGGACAGATGCTGTCCTCCGCCATACAACACACACTGCCCGAAGGCGGCGGCCAATTGACCCTGACCCTGCACGAAGGCACCAGCGACCAGTTGATGCAACAACTGCAGGATCACACACTGGATATCGCCATTGCCCGCCCGTCGACCACCGTGGACATCAATCAGCTGCAGTTCGAAGTGCTATATGATCAGCAACCACGCTTGGTGGCGAGCCGGCGGCTTGCCGCACAATTGGGCCGGCGCCGTCTGAACTGGCGGCAACTGGCCAAACTGGATTGGGTCTTGGGCGCGCCGGGCACGCCCATACGCGAACAGATAAGCGATATTTTCCTGAAAGCGGGTGTTGCTCCGCCATCGCCAACTATCGAAAGTCACGCCGCCAAACTCATGGGCGAATTGATCGCCTCCAGCAACACCACTGTTTCCATCGTGCCGGCCGATAGCGCCAATGAACTCGTGCGCACCGCCGGGGTGGCAATCGTTCCTTATTCGTTCGACTGGACATTGCCGCCTATCGCGCTGTTCACGCGCCGCGAGGGCCATCAGCCTGACGCCATACGCCCGTTTGCCCACGCCCTGCGTGAAGCCTGCCGACTATCCCCCTATATAAAAGAACGGGGGGATCCAAACTGAAATGTGCGCCCATGCCTTTGACCCCATCGCTGCGGCATTTCAGGCAGCCCTATATCTTGTGTTCGCACCCGCAGGCACCATCACCCTGCGCATCGGCCAACACAGCCCCGAATTGCAGGCCCTGATGCAAGCCCACAACCGAACATCGCTGGCTATATTGACGGCCCACAATCCCGGCGCCAGGCAGGCCGGCATCGCCGCCAACCGCCGCGCGCAACGCGCCCTTCTGCAAGACGCTTCCGCGCTGGGCCTGCTTTGCTTTTACGGCCGCAACCTGGCGGGCGACGGCAACGGCCCATCGGAACCCACCGTAGCAATACTGGGCGCGCTACGCCAGCAAGGTTGCGGCCTGGCGCAGCGCTACGGGCAACTGGCTTTCGTGTACGCAAACGACAACGCCGTACCCGAGCTGGTATGGCCTTAAGTCCACCCATCGCAGCTAACGAGCATGTCGCAATCAAGCCTGCTGTCACAAAGCGAAACAAAAACGACAGTAGACTAATTTCCCATCCCTTCGAGATCGGATAAGAGAAATTACAAGATATTCTCTTAACATATGCTCAAATTCGTTTAAATTCTGGCTTTTAAGAGCAAAACCAACTATTGCCCTTTGCGCGACACGCACCTACCATGCACCATCGTTCGTCAACATACCTGAAGCCGTGTCGCCAAAACCCTTATCCCCCGCCCTCGATTCCAGCGCATCCTGGACAGTCGGCCGTATCCTCGCCTTGTACGATCTTCCGCTGCTCGATCTGCTGACTCAGGCCCAGCAAGTGCATCGTCAACATCACGAAGCCAACGCTGTGCAGCTATCCAGCCTGCTCTCGGTCAAGACAGGCGCTTGCCCCGAGGATTGCGCCTATTGTCCGCAATCCTCGCGCTACGATACCGCCGTGCAGGATGAAGCCTTGATGCCGCTGGAGGAAGTGCTGCAAGCCGCACGCGAAGCCAAGGCAAGCGGCGCACAACGCTTTTGCATGGGCGCGGCATGGCGCTCGCCGACGGCCCGTCAGGTCGACGCCATCGTGGACATGGTGGCGGCGGTAAAGGCCATGGGGCTAGAAACCTGCGTCACACTGGGCATGCTTAAAGAGGGCCAGGCCGAGCGCCTGCGCGACGCAGGCCTGGACTACTACAACCACAACCTGGATACCTCGCCCGAGTTCTACGGCAGCATCATTTCGACCCGCAGCTACCAGGACAGGCTGGATACCCTGGCGCGCGTTCGCAATGCCGGCGTAAATGTATGCTGCGGCGGCATCGTCGGCCTGGGCGAATCGCGCGGCGAGCGCGCGGGCCTGATCGCGCAGTTGGCGAACCTGTCGCCCCACCCGGAATCGGTACCCATCAACAACCTGGTCAAAGTACCCGGCACACCGCTGGCGGGAACGCCCGATATCGATCCTTTCGAGTTCGTGCGCACCATCGCCGTGGCCCGCATTGCCATGCCCGGAGCGGTCGTCAGGCTTTCCGCCGGACGCGAGGCCATGAGCGACGAACTTCAAGCCTTGTGCTTTATGGCGGGCGCCAATTCGATTTTCTATGGCGACAGGCTGCTTACCACCGGCAACCCGCAGGCCGCGCAGGACAAGCTCCTGTTCGAACGCCTGGGACTGCGCCCCACCGCCTCCGCACCGCTTGCCGAAACCGAAACCGAAACCACGATATAACTTCTCGAAGCAGCCCCGTATATGTATACCCTTATCGTCAGTATTGCATGCAGTGTTGCCGTATCGGTACTGCTGAAAATCGCACGCCGCGAAAACCTGCAGATAGACCAAGCCATTGCCGTGAACTATGTGGTCGCGGCCGGACTATGCTTGCTGGTACTGCGTCCGCAGCCCGCCGCCCTGCTCAACCCCAGCACACCATGGTGGATACTGATTACGCTGGGCGTGCTGCTGCCGACGATTTTTCTGGCTATGGCGGGAGCCGTGCGCCACGCCGGCATCGTATTAAGCGACGCGGCGCAACGCCTGTCGCTATTCATACCGTTGATTGCCGCCTTCCTTCTGTTCGGCGAAGCCGCATCGGGAAGCAAGCTGGGGGGCATCGTGGTGGCCCTGATCGCGCTGGCTTGCTTGCTGTTTCGGCCCAGGCCACAGGAAGGCTCGGGCGAAACCGGAAAAACCATCGCGCTGCTACTGGCCGTGTGGGTGGGCTACGGCACCATAGATATCCTGTTCAAGCAGATGGCCAAAAGCGGCGCAGTGTTTTCAAGTAGCCTGTTCGCCGCCTTTACCCTGGCGGGCATCCTGATCTTCCTGTACCTGATCGTTAAACGTAGTCGCTGGCAGACGCGCAACGTCGTTGCCGGCCTTGCGCTGGGCCTGCTGAACTTCGGCAACATCTATTTCTATATCCGGGCGCACCAGGTGTTTCCCGAAAACCCGACACTGGTCTTTTCGGCCATGAACATCGGGGTCATCTCACTAGGCACCCTGGTCGGCGCAGGCCTTTTCAAAGAGAAGCTACGCTGGGTCAACGCCCTTGGCATCGTGCTGGCCATTACCGCTATCGTGATCCTGATCCCCCGCTGACACGCCTTCATCGACCGGCTCGAACGATACGTCGCTTTCCACATCGACCCTGGGGTCCAGCGCGGCCACGACATTCGAGCTTTGCAGGCTGTCGGCCATGGGCACAAAATGCGTAGGTGCGTCTTCGCTAAGGTTGGTGCCGGTCACGCGTTGCGGCCGGATCACAAGCACAAGCACAATCGCGCAGGCCGAGACAAAAACAAAATACATGCTGGACTCCAGCTCGCGCATCAGCAAGCCGGCCAACAAAGGCCCAACACAGGCACCGAGGCCGTAGACCATATATAAAATGGCGCTAAGACCCACCCGACGCTCCTGTTCGACGTTGTCGTTGGCAAAAGCGGCGCCCAGCGGATATAGGGTGAATTGCAGAAAGCCGAAAGCGCAGGAAAACAGCAGCAAGGCCCAAAAGGGGAAAACCCACCAGCCCCACAGCGGAATACCCAGCAAGAAGAGGATGACGGCATTCACGCGTATCATCCCGACCCGGTTTACCCTATCGGCCAGCCAGCCCAGCGGCCATTGTGCCACCAGCCCGGTCGCCACCGAGGCGGCCAGAAATACCGCCACCTGGCTGTTGGACAGGCCCTGCTTGAGCGCATATACCGGAGCCAGGCCATAGAAGGCGCCGGTAAGCGTTCCCGCCACGAACAGCACAGTCAGGGACATGGGTACCCGGGCCACGTAATACTTGATTTGCAGGGGCGCCGGAACCTGCAAGGCCGGATGCAGGCGGCGAGTCAGGGCAACTGGCACCAGACATAGCGCCGAACAAATAGCAGAGAAAATCAAAGGTTGGTAGTTCAGGGTGGGGAATAGCGTCAGCGACAATTGCCCCAGCACCGTGCCCATACTGGAAAAAACCATGTAAAAGGCAAAAACCCGGCCACGCTGGTGGTTCTCGGTCT